>NZ_QUAJ01000011.1 GCF_003391055.1 Psychrilyobacter piezotolerans | reverse complement strand
CCAACTCAGAGATAAGTATTCTATCATTGATAAGTCACCTTGGAGACTACGAGGTTGATAGGTTGGGGGTGTAAGGGCTGTGAAGTCTTTAGCTGACCAATACTAATATGACGAACACTTAACCTAAAGCAAAATGATTTAGAAGAAAAGAGTTAATTTAAAAAACATTATTATATAGTTTTGAATGTACAACATTCATAAGAAAGTAAGCTTGGTAAGAAAAGCTACGGGGGTACACCTGGTCACATTCCGAACCCAGAAGTTAAGTCCGTAAACGCCGAAAGTACTTAGGGGGCAGCCCCTTGGGAGGATAGGAACTTGCCAAGTCTTTTTTATTTTTTGAAGAAATTCAAAAAGAAGAAAGGGTCATCAATTAATTTTGATGGCTCTTTTTTTATGTACATCATCAAAAATAAAGGGAAAATTAATTTACATCTACACCTTTTAAATATCTGTAGTAACCAAAAATTCAAGAAGGTTTACCCTCTTCTTCTGATATTGGAGTAACAAAGCAAATGGAGAGAGACAAAAAGAGAGGGTGAATAGATTCTAAAGATTCCATCTTTAATACGGGTCTGTTTCTTGTCTTGACACAAGAAATAGACGAAAGAAGGTCAAGAAGTTTACATGCTGTCTTAGTGGAGTAAGTCACAATCGTCATTGTAGGAACAGTACTGTTGAAGCTCAACGACTATAAACTTCAAGAGGAAAGGTCAAAATAAATCTGTGTAATCTGCGACAAAGAGAAAAAATTAAAAAATCAGGAGGAGTCATCAATTAATGTTGATGACTTTTTTTGATGGTGGAGAAAAAAATTGATACAAAAATATAATATTACTATATAATATAGTTAATAAAAAAAAGGGGGAGATATTTATGAGAAAGAAATTGGAAGAATACGCGGAATTGGCACTAAAAATAGGTGTAAATATACAGGAGGGGCAAAAATTATTTATTAATACCCCTATACATGCGGTGGAATTTACAAGGATAATAGCTAAGAAGGCTTATGAAATGGGTGTTAAAGATGTTATCTACAGTTGGAATGATGATATATTGAGTTATACCAGATTTAAAAATGTATCTATGGAAACTTTGGAAGACTTTCCTGAATGGACGATAAAGCAGATGGAAGATCTGGCTGAAGAGGGAGCTGCATTTTTACATATAATCTCTCCGGATCCTGAATTACTTAAAGATGTAGATCCTAAAAAGGTTGCAGCAGCAGCTAAGTCAAATTCCATTGCACTAAAAAAGTATAGAGAAAAAGTGATGAGTGATGAGAATGCTTGGTGTGTTTTGGCAGTGCCGTCTGAAAATTGGGCAAAAAAAGTATATCCTGATTTGAACAAAGATGAAGCTGTAGATAAACTGTGGAAGAGTATATTTTCTGTAGCAAGGGTAGAAGAGGGCAAATCTGTAGAAGATTGGAAAAATCATGATATAAATTTAAAGAATAAGGTCGAGATATTAAATCTTAAGAAATTTAAAACTTTACACTATAAATCAAAAGGCACAGATCTATATGTGGAAATGTCTCCTAAACAAATATGGAAAGCAGGTGCTTCTATAACTAAAGGTGGTGTGGAATTCAGCCCGAATATACCTACAGAGGAAGTATTTTCTATGCCGAAAAAAGACGGGGTCAATGGAGTTTTGTCCAGTACAATGCCATTAAACTACGGCGGCAACCTAATAGATAACTTTAAATTGACATTTAAAGATGGGAAAATAGTAGAATTTACAGCTGAAACAGGTTATGAAATTTTGAAAAACTTATTGGAAACAGATGAAGGGGCTAAATATCTAGGGGAGATAGCACTGGTTCCTGTAGATTCACCTATATCCAATACCAACACTATTTTTTATAACACATTATTTGATGAGAATGCCTCATGTCACTTTGCATTTGGAACGGCTTATAGAAGCTGTATAGAGGGGGGAACAGAGATGACATTGGAGGAATTGGAGAAAAATGGTGTAAACGATAGTCTGGTACATGTGGATTTCATGGTAGGTTCAGAGGATCTATCCATTGATGGAATCGATGAGAATGGAGCTCTGACACCAATATTCAGAAATGGAAACTGGGCAATATAAATATCAAAATACAAGGAGAAAATTTTATGAAATTATCGGATTTAAAGTTTTTAAAAATAGAACTAAAAGATCATCCTACCAGGGAATTGAAAATGGAGTATATAAATAAACCCAATGCCATAGGTGTATTGGTATTAGATGAAAAGGAGGAAAAAACTCTCCTGGTAGATCAATACAGGCCTGGAACCAACTCGCATCTATTGGAGATACCGGCAGGAATAATAGAAGAAGGAGAAACCGCTAAATCAACTTTAGAAAGAGAGTTAAGGGAAGAAACAGGATATACAATGGATGATGTAGAAATAATATACGAATCCAGGGAAGCTCTGGCATCATCACCGGGATATACTACTGAACAATTATATATTTATATGGTTAAATTAAAAAGCAATGAGACAAAACCATTGGATTTAGAGTTAGATGAAACGGAGGATCTTACAACTAAGTGGGTAAAGTTGGACGAAATGGAAAAAATTACAACGGACATGAAGAGCATACTAATCTACTATATGTATATGAACAAAAATAAAAACAATATTCGGACAAGATCATAGATAAAAATGGAGGATTCCCCTCCGTTTTTTTTTATATAAAATTAACAATTTTTCTTTATTGAAGGAATCAGGGAGGGTTTTTAGAATAAATAAAAATAAATAAAAAAAGTTTTAAGGGTGGGTGCCATGATAATTGAAAGTTATTCCTTTGGAAGGATGAAGGTGGACGGTATTGGTTTTGACTCAGATCTCATAATTTTTCCAGAAAAGATTGTGTCGAGTTGGTGGAGGGTTCAGGGACACTACCTGCAAGTGAGGGATTTAGGTGAAGTTTTAGATTATCAGCCAGAGGTTTTGGTTATAGGAACGGGATATTCAGGTTGTATGGATGTGGCAGATGAGGTTAAAAAAGAGCTTGAAGCAGCCGGAATAAAGTATTATATTGAAAAAAGCAGCAGGGCAGTGGAGATATTTAATAAAATTGATTCGAAAAAAAAGGTGGGAGCCTTTCATTTAACCTGCTAAAGGAGGATCTATGGATCGGATAAATATTAAATTTTATGATTCTTTAAATAAGCTGCTTAAAAAAGATAAAAGGGGTAAAAAATTATCTTTGGAGTTAAAGTTAAGGCAGAGTGTAAAAGATCTCATCGAGGCACAGGGGATACCCCATACAGAGGTGGGGATGATAATCATAGATGGTAAGAAGGAGGAATTTTCATTTATATTAAAAGATGGTCAGGAGATTGAAGTATATCCCGCATTTAATCATGTGGAGGAACCAAAATTTCAAAATTTGATAAACTACCCTAAAAAATTTATTCTAGATGTGCATCTTGGAAGGCTTGCTAAGTACTTGAGGATTTTTGGTATAGACACCCTGTATCAAAATTATTATTCCGATAAAGAAATTGTGGAAACAGCACTGAAAGAAGGAAGGGTGATTCTCACAAGGGATAGGGGGATACTAAAAAGAAGAGTAGTAAGGTATGGTTATTTAATTAAATCAAATGACTCCAAGGAGCAGTTAAGGGAGATATTCTTAAACTTTCATCTTTTGCCGGAGATTAAACCATTTTTAAGGTGTATCAGCTGTAATGGCATATTGGAAAGGGTAAGCAAGGGAGAAATAATGGAAGAACTTGAGCCCCTTACAAGAAAATATTACAATGAATTTTTAAGGTGTACTATGTGTAAAAAAATTTATTGGAAAGGGGGGCACATGGAAAGGATGGAGGAGTTTGCAGATAAATTTCTTTGTTCTTTAAGACACTATAAAAAAAATGGACCCATGGAGAAATATAACAAGGAGGATATATGGAAAAATTAAAAAAAGAAGCAATGAAAAGATCATTGAAAGAATTGATAAAAAAATATTCTTTAGAAAAATCTTCAATACTTCCTATATTGAATGAATTACAGGATGAATATGGAGAGGTAGGAGAAGATCTGATGGAGGAGCTGGCTCATAGTTTGGAAATCCATCCAACAGAAATAGAGGAAGTTTATTCTTTCTATAGTTTTTTAAATAAAAAAAGGGGAAAACATGTGATTCGTTTGTGCCAAACAATTTCATGTGATTTAAAGGGAAAGAAAAGGTTGGAAAAACAACTAATAAATGAGTTAGGAATAAAATTTGGTGAGACTACACAGGATGGATTATTTTCACTGGAGTATTGTAATTGTTTGGGAATGTGTGACAGAGGACCAGTTTTGATGGTAGATAAAAAATTAATCTCAAGGGTGAAACCTGCAGATATTCCAATAATAATAAATGCCTGTAAAAATAATAATTTAGATGAAAAATTTGAAGATACAATAATTTCAAATGTTCAAATAGAGGGACCCCTGCTCAAGGGTGAATTTGAGGATGGGGAGGTAATTAAAAAGGTAATAGGAAGGCAATCTGAGGACCTTCTTTCGGATATAGAGAAGGCTAATCTCAGGGGGCGGGGAGGAGCAGGATTTCCTACTTCTTTAAAATGGAAATTGGCCTATAAGCAGGAGAAAACTCCTAAATATGTAGTCTGTAATGCAGATGAAGGAGAACCGGGAACATTTAAAGACAGGTATATCCTGCACAAACACTGTAATAAAGTTATAGAAGGGATGACTATAGCCTCTTATATAATAAAAGCTAGTAAGGGTTTTATCTATCTCAGGGGAGAATATTTTTATTTAAAAGAAATTATTGAAAAAATCTTAAAAAATAGAAAAAAAGCCGGATTACTGGGAAAGGACATTTTGGGAGTAGATGGATTTGATTTTGAGATTGAAATAAGGATGGGGGCAGGAGCTTATATATGCGGGGAGGAAACAGCTCTTATCGAGTCATTGGAAGGGATGAGGGGGGAGCCTAGAAACAGGCCGCCCTATCCTGTGGATACAGGTTTTTATGATAAACCTACCATAGTAAACAATGTGGAAACATTTTTAGATATAAATTTAATCTTTAAAAATGGTGTAGAATTTTTTAAAACATACGGGACTTCTAAATCTACAGGAACTAAATTTTTCAGTATTTCTGGGGACTGCCAGGCTGAAGGGATATATGAACTGCCCTTTGGGATAACCATAGAAAAATTAATAGAAAAAGTAGGAGCTGAAAATATAAAGGCGGTACAGATAGGGGGAGCAGCAGGCCGATGTGTCAAGGCAGGAGATTTTAAAAACAGGATAGCTTTTGAGGCAGTACCTACAGGGGGCTCTATCATCTTATTTAATGAGGATAGGGATATGCTGGAAGTGGCTCAAAATTTTATGGATTTTTTTGTGGATGAAAGTTGTGGTCAGTGCACCCCCTGCCGGGAGGGAAATAGAAAATTATCCAATGGATTGAAACTCCTGAAAGAGGGAAGGTGTCCCATAACATATTTAGAGGAATTGATGGATCTGGCTGAAACTATAAAAATTTCTTCTAAATGCGGACTGGGACAGTCCAGTCCCAATGCATTTATATCTATCATAGAAAATTTTAAGGATGAAATCTTAGGAAGGTTACCGAGGGGGGGAAGTGATGAGTGAGTGTAGGGCAAGCAAGGCTGAAAAAATAAGGCTGGCCTGTGAAAATAAAGAGCAGGCCTGTGAAGAAGAATTGGTAGATATAATTATAGATGGAAGGAAACGAACAGTAAAAAAAGGAACAACTATTTTGGAGGTAGCTAAATCTTTGGGGATAAAAATACCCACTCTATGTTATCACGATGATCTTTGTATTGCAGGGATCTGCAGGATTTGTCTGGTAGAAGTGGTAGGAATGGAAACCTTACAGGCATCCTGTTCCTACTCTATTGAAAGGGCCATAGAGGTAAAAACACACAGCCATAAAATCAGAAAAGCCAGAAGACATATACTGGATCTTATGCTGGCTAACCATGTGGGAGAATGTTATTCCTGTATAAGGAACGGGAACTGTGAGCTGCAGGATCTAGCGGAAGATTATGGAATCACAGAATATCCCTTTGGGCACCCAAATAAAAATGTAAAACCGGTGGATTGCAGCAGCATGTCTATAGTCAGGGATATGGATAAGTGTATCCTCTGCAGAAGGTGTGTGAGGAGCTGTGTGGATCTGCAGGAGGTAGGAGTTTTTGGGGTGAAAGAACGGGGAGACAGGTCTTACATCTCTACCTTTGGAGACAGAAATATGGAGAATGTAATTTGCATTAATTGCGGGCAATGTGTAAATCGGTGTCCTACTGGAGCCCTCCATGAAAAAGATCAAACTGAAGAAGTCTGGAAGGCATTGGAAGATAAAAATAAACATGTGGTTATCCAAACAGCCCCGGCTCCTAGAGCAGGAATAGGAGAGTTGTTTGGAGTGGCTCCTGGTAAAAGCTTGACTTTAGAAATGAATACAGGACTGAAATATTGCGGATTTGACATGGTATTTGATACTTGTTTTAGTGCCGACCTGACCATCATAGAGGAGGGACTGGAACTTCTTTTGAGGCTGAAAAAAAATTTAACGGAGGGGGGAGATGAAGCTTTACCGCAGTTTACGTCATGTTCTCCAGGATGGGTAAAATATTTGGAACATTTCAATCCCAAATATATAGACAATCTATCCACTGCCAAGAGCCCTCAGCAGATGTTTGGAAGTATCATAAAAACTTATTATTGTGAGAAAAATAATATCGATCCAAAAGATGTGGTGACAGTAGCTCTGATGCCGTGTACAGCTAAAAAATTTGAAGCTGGCAGAGAAGAGATGTGTGATTCAGGGTACAGGGACATAGATTATGGATTGACCACCAGGGAACTGGGAAAGATGTTTAAGGAGGTAGGATTAGATCTGCCTAACTTAGAAAAATCAGAATTTGATGATCCTTTTGGTGGTATAAGCGGTTCAGGAGTTATTTTTGGAGCTACTGGTGGAGTGATGGAATCTGGCATAAGAACCATCTACGAGTTGGTTACAGGAAGAGAGATAGAATCGGTATTTGAAGCTGGAGAGATCAAGGTAGTACGTGGGTTTGATAAAATAAAGTATGCAGAGTTGACTATTGACAGGGTGGGAGAAGTCCCGGAACTACTAAAATCTCATTTTGAAGATTTTGAGTTTTTAAAGGGAGTTACCCTGAAGGTAGCTGTGTGCCATGGGACTGCCAATGCTAAAAGAGTTCTGGAAAATATAGAAGCTGGGGGAGAGTTCAGTGAATGTCATTTTATAGAATTTATGGCTTGTCCGGGAGGGTGTCTGGGTGGTGGTGGCCAGCCTATACCTACAAATGAGGAGATAAGAAAGGCTAGAGCCAGGGCAATTTATGGGGAAGACAGGGATTCTGAGATAAAAAAATCTTATAAAAATGAAGCTGTAATAGAGTTATACGGGAAATTTTTAACCGATGGCCCTGGAGGGCATAAGGCGCATAAACTTCTTCACACTAAATACATTGAGAGAGGAAAGACATTAACTTAAAAGAGATAGCTATCAAGTTTTCTACTTGATAGCTACCTCTTTTTTATTTTAATTTTTATATGAACATTTTTTTAGCTGTTGTTCCGTCAATAGAGTTTAATTTTTCTAAAAATTCATCGATGATATGATTTTCAGCAATTAATTCCAATAAAATTAAACCATCTTGGGAGCAGGTGTTATCTCCTATATCATGAAGCCCTAACCTCACCTTGATATAACAACCGTATTCTGTAAGGGTATTTTGCACAGGGATGGCAGCTTCATTCCTGTTTTCCAGTTTGATTCCTATAATTTTAAATTCCATAAACTCCTCCTATAAAAAAATTATTGACTGAGATTTTTTATTATTTTAATAAAACCCCGGTTATTAGTATGAGTATAGATTAAATATATGAAAAAAACAAGAGATCAGTCTAAATCTTCTTCTGAATATAGATTTTTATAAAGTTCCTGACGTTTTAAGAGATATTTATCTTTAAACTTATTTTTTCTATTTGTAAAAGTACGGATGACAGGTAATAAAACACCTGCAACTATACCCGCAGAAAAACCATTGTTATATAGGTTTAATCCACCATGAACAACACCAATGTTTCTAACAACCGACATATGAAGCCATCCTGCAACGACACCCCAAAGAGGGCCATATACTCCTGAAATTGGAGCCATGGCAGTACCAAATAGAGCTGAAAGAACCAAAACGAATTTATCCACTTGGGTGGTTGCACCGGCTAACCAAACACCAAACAGGATAGGCGTAATGTTTAGAGGGTGTTTTCCAAAGGCAGAAAAACCAACGATAGTTAAGATCCCTGCTAAGAGGGGTCCGCTCAAAGTTTCTCCTACAAGGAGGATGAAGGTGATGGAGATAAATCCATTGATTCCCATATTGATAAATGAAAGTCCGTATCCATATTTTTCTACAAAATCAGACTTTAAACCATCACATTTTAATAGTTCTTTATAACCACTAAAACTATTCTTGTTGATATAGAATCCCACCGAGATCATAAGTAAAAAGACCATGGAACAAGTGATCAACAGCACCATATGATATTTAGTAGAAATTAGCTTTTGAGGCTCGATATTAAAATCATAAGCCTTGAGGACGGAGGTGATAACTGCTCCCAACAGTCCGCCGGTAAATCCCAAATTATAAAGGTTGAATCCTTCATGAAATGAAACCATCTTTTTGGCTAGGGGAGTGGCGATAAATCCTATAACTATTCCTAAGATCATAGCTAAAAGATAGGCCTCCTCAAATGATCCTGAACTAAATGCCATGGCACTGATAAATGGTGCCAATGCACTGGTAAACATGATTGTGGGTAAGACTGTTTTAAAATCTAAATGCTCAAACTTGGCATACATGATTCCGCCGAGATAGATAGGCAGGACATTAAATATATTTTTTCCAAAGAATGAGAATCCAAAGACTGTAAAAAAGGCAGCCAGAACCAATCCACTGATCTTTACTCTGAAACTTTTAATCAAGATAAAGTTAAAAATAAATAAACTAAATGCATTTAAAAATGTAGCTCCTAACCCGCCGATAACCAAGAAATCTGTTATGAGTGTTGAAGGGGATGTAACTATATTTTTTAATCCGATAATAATGTTTGTCTTGTCGATAATAACAAAATAGGTAAAAACGCTTAAAACGGCAAAAGCCAATATAAGGGTTAAATTTTTAGCTTTCTGCAGCCTCCCGCAGCTAAATTCATCCATAAAAAATCCTCCTGATAAAATACAATAAACCCCAATCTTTACAATTGGTATAGACTTATATTATACTTTATTTGTCGATAAAAAAACAGTGGGAAAAACTTAAGTAATGGATGTTTTTGTAAAAATTTAGTTGAAAAACAGAGGTGAATGGATGTATTTTGTGTATATGCTGGGGTGTGGAGATGGAAGTGTCTACACAGGGATAACCAATGATGTAGAGAAAAGAATGGAGGCTCATAGGCGCGGAGAGGGTGCTAAATACACCCGGGGAAGGGGACCCTTTGAGCTCTTTTCTCTCTGGGAGACAAAAACGAAATCCCAGGCCTGCAGGGTAGAATATTTTATAAAAAAACACACTAAAAAGAAGAAGGTGTTATTTTATACAGACAGGGAATATCTGGCTAGATTAATATATGAGGAGAAGGGGATAGAGATAAAAAAGCTGTCATAGGGGATTGGAATAAAAAAAGGATACTTTTTCATTCTCAATGAAAAAGTATCCTTTTTTTTAATATTTCAATGTTTTTCCTAAAAATTCTTTTAATTCCGGTGTCTGAGGATTGCTAAAGAGTGGGCCAGCCTCTCCTGCTTCTAAAACTTTCCCTTGGTCGATAAAGAGAATATAGTCAGCTACATTTCTGGCAAACCCCATCTCATGGGTGACTAAGATCAAATCTTTTTTCTCTTTTTTCAATTCTAAAATGCTGTCTAAGACCTCAGAGGTCAGAGCCGGGTCCAATGCTGAAGTAGGCTCATCTAAAAGCAAAAATTGAGAATCAAGAGCAACAGCACGTGCTATAGCTACCCGTTGTTGCTGTCCCCCTGATAGCTGGGAAGGATATTTATGACCATGTTCTCCCAATTGAAATCTGTCCAATAGAGTTCTGGCACGAAGGTTAGCTTCATCCTTCTTTATTTTATGTACTTTTTCCAGTGGCAGGGTGATGTTGTTCATGGCTGACAGGTGGGGGAAAAGATTAAATGCCTGGAATACCATTCCGATAGTTTTCCTGTAGTTGCAAAGATCTGCTTCCTTAAATGACAGGGGTCTGTTGTTTATGGTGATATTTCCTTCTTCGGGAATTTCTAAGCCTGCTAAGATCCGCAGGAGGGTGGATTTTCCACCCCCGGAAGGACCTATGATGACTAAGGAATGGACACCTTTTATATCTAATTCCAAATTATTTAGAACAACCTGATCACCGTATATTTTTTTTAAATTTGATATATTAATCTCCATATGAAAACCTCTTTTCTAATTTTTTTGACAGGTGGGAGATAGGATAAGTCAACAAGATATATCCCACAGCTAAGACGGCATAATTTTCAATGGGAGTAAATGTGATGGAATCCACCTCTTGGACATTTTTTGTGAATTCATTTACTGCAATTATAGATAGAAGGGATGAATCCTTGATAAGGGATGCAAACTGTCCTGCAAGGGGAGGCATAACCCTCTTTATAACCTGTGGCAGGATGATATATCTATATTTTTGAAAATTGGTAAAGCCCAAAGCTTTGGCTGATTCAATCTGTGTTTTGTCGATGCTGTCGATCCCGCCTCTGATAATCTCTGCAACGTATGCACCAGAAAAGGTAGCCATAATAAGGACCCCCATAAGGTACCGGTTATTTATATCTAAGGCTGTTCCAACCACATAGAAAAAAAGATAAACTTGGACAATAAGAGGGGTCCCTCTTATTATCTCAATAAAAATCTTGGTAAAATAATGAAGGGGCAGAAATCTGCTTTTTTGACCCATAGCTAAAAGGCTGCCGATGATCAGACTGCAAATCAAAGAAAATATAGAGATCATAATGGTTATAAAAAAACCAAAGATAAATTTATATTTGAACTCTAAAAAGACAGAAAATCCCTGGGATTCGTAATTTAATCTGCTGAAAGCATAGTTCCAAAATATAATTCCTATGATTAAGAGGAGTGTAATATTAACTATTTTTGCTGACAAAGTTATGTTGAATTTCTCATCTTTGGCATAGAATAAATCCTTAATTTTCATATTTTAAAAGAAAAAAGGGATATTTCTTTTTTCAAATTCCTCTTTAGGTTCAGCAAGATATTTGTCAGCTAATCTATCTAAACTTCCATTTTTCTTATAACTCTCTATAAACTTATTTATTTGTTTCCCTAATTCATTGTTATTTTTGTTGTATGCAATGGCCCAATATTGAGGAGTTTCCTCAAAGGGTTTTAAGATAGGTTCAGTAGTATTTTTGTTTTTCTTCCAATTTTTTAAAATTGTCAGTGGGTCATATATAAAACCATCCACCTTTCCCTGGGTAACTTCCAGGATGCAGGCACTTTCTTTATCAAAGACTAAAATATCAGCCTTTGGGAAAACCTTCATAGCTACTACATGGCCGGTAGTTCCTTTCTTTACGGCTATTTTCCTGCCTTCTTTATTCAGATCCATGGGATCCTTTATCCCGCTCTTTTGGTTGGCTAAAATTGCAAGATTTGATTTTGCATAGGGGGTGGAAAAGTTGATAGATCTCTTTCTTCTCTCTGTGATACTCATAGATGATAAGATAATATCGATTTTTTTAGTTTTTAATGCGGGGATAAGACCTCCATATCCCATATTCTCTATGACAACTTCTCTACCCAGATACTTGCCTAAATCTGTAGCCATATCTACACTAAAACCACTTGGATTGCCATATTTATCGGTAGTTTCAAATGGGGGATAAGCCAGTTCCATTCCAACCACTAGCGGCTTCTTTCCAAAGGTTATAACACTAAAGATAATTAAAAATAAAAATATAATTTTTTTCATAAATTCCTCCTTGAATTTCCGAGTTAAAATATAAACAATACTCTAAGTATATACCATAACTTTATTAAACAAAAATTTAAATTTCCTTTTTAAAATAAAAAAAAGCAACGTTATGCTGCGTCCAATTAGTCACAACCAAAGTATCCCATTTCGAATATTTTGATGCCTCTTGCGGTATAATTTCCCAAATAATAAAAAAAGAGGCAGAGCCCCTTATAATAATCTACTTATAGATACTTACAATTGTTGACTTATTGTCATACGAATAATAGTTAGCGTATTCCTCAATATTACCCTTTACTCCTACATGGCAAGTTACGGTTTTCACTTCAACTTTATTCTTTTTCTTATTCATTTCCTCTAAAACAACTCTATATCTCATATTATTTCTCTCCCATTAATTTGATTTGTGATTTTTTTCTCTTTATTTTCAAAGACAGTATATAATATTGACGATTAAAATTCAAGCGTAAAATTTAACTTTTTGATGGTTAAAAGGGAGTCGTTTTTGGAAGGTGGAAATTAAAAATTAGGAGTTGGAATAAAAAAAATATATAATAAAAAAAAGAAAGCAGGCAGGAGGAGTTTATGGAAGAGATTAGATATAGACGGGAACAGGAGCTGATAATGAACTACACTGGAGGGAAAATGGCTATCCCGGCAGTTCCCGGAGGGGGGAAGACTTTTATCCTCAGCAGGTTAGCTGCTAAATTAGTAAAAGAATTGGAAGGGGAAGAGGAAATTTTGATCCTGACCTATATGAATTCATCTGTAAATAATTTTAAACATAGAATAATGGAATTGCTGCAAAAAAGAGACGAATATGAACTGTACAGGAAGTTTCAAATAAAAACCATCCATAAGCTAGGATCGGATCTTCTGAGGGAGCATGGGGATAGTGTGGGCATTACAGAGGGGTTCCAGACTATGACAGATGCCAATAAATATTATTTGATGAGTCTGGTTGTGATGAATTATAGGAGGGAAAAACCTGGAGATTTGGATTCATTTTTAGATGCCAAATATGGTGGGACTGGGATACAGGTCAGGTGGGACAAGGAACTGGTCAACTTAACCTTGAAGATGATCGGTGTGATGAAAAATAAAGGGATGACTGCTAAAAGACTGTATAGCCGCAGTAAAAAATATAGAAAAGACAGCTTGTTGAGGGTCGTGGGAGAGCTGTTTTACAGATACGACCTGGAGTGTAAAAAAGACGGACTCTTGGATTATGATGATATCTTATTTTATACATATAAATTATTGAAACAAACCCCTGTCCTGACGGAAGAACTTAAATTGAAATATAGATATATATTCGAAGATGAAGCTCAGGACAGCAACACCCTCCAAAATAAGATAATAAATCTGATATTTAACGGAAATCTGGTCAAAGTAGGAGATCCTAACCAGAGTATATTGGGGACATTTACTTCCAGTTCCCCAGAGATCTTTAAAAAATTTATAAGATCTAATCCAAAGGTGGAGATGTTTACTGCCGGCAGAAGTACAAGGGGCATAATAGAGGTAGCTAATTATCTGGTAGAAATTGTAACCATGAGACATCCCCTTGAAAAGGTTAGGACAGCTCTGCAGCCACAGTTTATAAAACCTGTATTGGAGGGTGAGATACCTTCTAATCCAAAGATAGATGGATATGGGGTGAAAACTATAAAAGTTTTGGGCTGGGAAGAGGAAAAAGACAGGCTGATAAGAGGGATAGAAGGATTTATTAAAAAATATCCCGAGAAAAGTGTAGGAATTCTCCTACCTACTAATTATAGGATCGATGAGATAGCCAGGATATTTAGGAGAAAAAAGATAGATTTTCAGATCCTCAGCGATATTCCTGAGAGTCTGCTGGAACTCATGAATTTTTTAGGAGATTTTTTAGAATATCTGGCCCGGCCCTTTGAAAATAAAAGACTGGTTAAACTCCTGGAAGATAATTTTTTTGTGGATGACGAAAGGGAGGTCAGGGAAATAATCTCAAAATTTATAAGATCCAATCTTTTAGAAGATGTTCTTTATGGAGAGGGAAATCCAAGATTGGATAAATTTTCATTGAAAAAATATAAAGCTATTTTAAAAAAAATCCGGGCTGTATTGGACTTAAACCAGAGTTCCCTGGAAAAGGTGATAGTCTTTATAGGAGAAATATTTGAAATTCATGATGAAAAAAGGCTGTTGATAGAAAAAATATCCTATGACCTGAAAAAAATATTGAAATATAACCCTAAATGGAGTTTACTGGATCTGGCTTCTAATTTAAAGAAAGCAAAGAATAGTGAATTCAGTTATATGGCCAAGGCCGTGGAAGAGGAAGGGGTTTTAGAAAATAAGGAAAAATTTAAGGTGACCCTGTCCAGCTACCACAGGAGTAAGGGGATGGAATGGGATTTTGTTTATTTGGCAGGAGTGGACAATAGAACTTTTCCTGTACACCTGAACGAAACTAACTATGGTCAATGTTATTATCTGAAGAAAGAATATGAATATCCTCAAATTTTTACAGAAAAAGAGTTCGTGAGGGAGTTTGTGGATAGAAATACAGAGATCGGGGTAGTAAACAATAAACTGGAGAAGATAGCAGAAAATACAAGGCTGCTCTATGTGGGGATAACCAGAGCCAGGGAATATCTCATGATCAGCGGGAATGCAGAAAATGGAGTATATTATTTAGGGGAGATAGAAAAGTTTGTAAAGAGCAGGGTCAATTCTTGAAGTTAGGGGTAATTCATGAATTACCCCTAGCGCAAGGGAATTTTGGAAAAGAAGGGAGTTGAAACATATGAAAGAAAATTTTTATTACAGTCAAAATTCATTGGGTATATTTGAACGATGTCCAAAGATGTTTGAATATATCTATATAGACGGTATATCGGGAAAGGGAATAGATCCTGAATTGAAGAAGAGTGTGGAGAGGGGGACGAATTTTCATATCCTGGCTGAAAGGTATTTTAATGGGATGAAAGATTTCTTCTATATAGAAGATGAACAGCTTTTGGAGTGGATGGCTGTATTGGAAGAAAAATATCCCGAAGATATAGATTGCAGGAGTGAATTTGAGATAAGGCAGGATAAAGATGAAATTAAGCTTATGGCAAAATACGATTTACTTATTATAGAAGACAACAAAATAAAGATCGTGGATTTTAAAACAAATAAAAATCCATATAACGTAGGAGTTGTGGAGGAGAATATTCAGACAAAAGTTTATATGTTTCTTTTAGGAGAAAATTTGAAAAAAATTTTTCCAAAGATGAAAATAGAAGATATCAGTATGGAATATTTTCAATTAAATTACCCTAAAAACAAAATTTTTATAGAATATAATGAAAAAAAACATGAAAAAAATAAAAAAATATTTAAAAAAAAAATAGGTGAAATAAAAAAAAATAAAAATTTTTTTGCATCAAAAAACGATGAAACCTGTTTAAAATGTGGGTTTGAGAGCTTCTGTAAAAAAAAAATCAAAAAAACTTCACAAAAAATAAAAAAAAGTGTTGACGAAAACTTGTAAACACGGTATACTTCTTCTTGTCCGCGAGGGAAAGCGAAAAACGCAACGAACTCACAGACGAAAAGAATAAACGTTTTAAATGATTATGCCTGGGTGGCGGAATCGGTAGACGCACGGGACTTAAAATCCCGTGTCCTCTGTGGACGTGCGGGTTCAAGTCCCGCCCTAGGCACCATTTAAAACACAAATCCATGTCGCGGGATAGAGCAGCCTGGTAGCTCGTCGGGCTCATAACCCGAAGGTCGTAAGTTCAAATCTTGCTCCCGCCACCAAAACAATTGAATAACCATATATGTATGCGGGAATAGCTCAGTTGGTAGAGCGTCAGCCTTCCAAGCTGAATGTCGCCAGTTCGAACCTGGTTTCCCGCTCCATAAGCGCCACTAGCTCAGCTGGTAGAGCACTCGACTTTTAATCGAGTTGTCACAGGTTCAAACCCTGTGTGGCGCACCATATATGAATCTGTAGCTCAGCTGGATAGAGCAACGCCCTTCTAAGGCGTGGGTCAGGGGTTCAAATCCCTTCAGGTTCACCATATATGGATCTATAGCTCAGTTGGTTAGAGCACTCGGCTCATAACCGAGTGGTCGCTGGTTCAACTCCAGCTAGATCCACCATTTATTTCAAGTGTGCTCCGTTCGTCTATCGGTTAGGATTCTTGGTTTTCACTCAAGCGGGAGGGGTTCAACTCCCCTACGGAGTACCATACTGAAATAAAAAAATTAAATAATTGTTCTAAATGATTATGCCTGGGTGGCGGAATCGGTAGACGCACGGGACTTAAAATCCCGTGTCCTCTGTGGACGTGCGGGTTCAAGTCCCGCCCTAGGCACCATTTAAAACAATTTATACACACATTGTGTGGTTGGATTCCCGAGTGGTCAAAGGGAGCAGACTGTAAATCTGCCGGCTCAGCCTTCGAAGGTTCAAATCCTTCTCCAACCACCATCTACGCCTATAGCTCAGCTGGTTAGAGCGCACGCCTGATAAGCGTGAGGTCGGTGGTTCAAGTCCACTTAGGCGTACCATTTTGGGGATATAGCTCAGTTGGGAGAGCGCCGCACTTGCACTGCGGAGGTCAGCGGTTCGACCCCGCTTATCTCCACCAAAATATGCCTTGATAGCTCAGTTGGCTAGAGCACTCGGTTCATACCCGAGCGGTCGATGGTTCGAATCCATTTCAAGGCACCATTACAATTTGCTCCGTTCGTCTATCGGTTAGGATTCTTGGTTTTCACTCAAGCGGGAGGGGTTCAACTCCCCTACGGAGTACCAAATTGTAATAAGCTCGCATAGCTCAGTTGGGAGAGCACCTGCCTTACAAGCAGGGGGTCACTGGTTCAAGTCCAGTTGTGAGCACCATTTAAAACTTTATAATTTATGGGGGTGTAGCTCAGTTGGTTAGAGTGCCTGCCTGTCACGCAGGATGTCGCGAGTTCGAGTCTCGTCACTCCCGCCATTAAATTATAAACATATGTATGCCGCTTTAGCTCATCTGGTAGAGCAACTGACTTGTAATCAGTAGGTGATTGGTTCGACTCCGATAAGCGGCACCATATATATAGTAACTTGTTGGGCTGTCGCCAAGCGGTAAGGCAACGCACTTTGACTGCGTCATGCGCAGGTTCGAATCCTGCCAGCCCAGCCAACTATAAATTTTAACACCCTTCGGGGTGTTTTTTTGTATATATAAATTTGAATATATATATGGTATAATCTAAAGAATGATGAAAAAAATTGGAGTGAATAAATATGAAGTTATCGGTAGGAATAATAACATATAATGAAGAACGAATTTTGGGAAAAACTTTAGAAGCTGTAAGGGAACTGGCTGACGAGATAATAATTGTAGACAGCAATAGTTCGGATAAGACTGTAGAGATAGCTGAATCCAAAGGAGCTACAGTTTACACTGAAGATTGGAAGGGATTCGGTCCTCAAAAAAACTCTGTAATAGAAAAATGTAAGGGCGAATGGATCCTTCTAATTGATGCAGATGAAGTAATAAGTGAAGAATTAAAAGAAAGAATTAAAACGATAATAGACGGAAAAAATCAATATGAAGTCTATGAGATAAACAGATGTTCGGTATGTTTTGGAAAGGAACTGAAATATGGCGGGTGGTCCAATCAATATGCTACCAGATTGTGGAAAAATGGCCTTGTAAAGGTAAGTGATAACCTAGTCCATGAAGAATTTGAAACAGGATCGGTTAAGGGAAGGATAAAAGAGAAGATATACCACCATACATATCTGACTTTGAGTGCTTATATAACCAGATTTGACAGATATACTACCTTGGGGGCAGAGGAATATCTCAAAAGGGGGAAAAAATCCAGTTTTTTTAATATAGTAATCAACCCATTTTTTAAATTTATAAGGATGTATATATTTAGGTTGGGATTTTTAGATGGTGTAGAAGGTTTGATAATAGCGTTGTTTAGTGGGATGTATACTATGGCCAAATATTTTAAGTTAAGGGAGTTGGAGAAAAAGAGCAACTAATAACTAGACCGCGAATTAATCCCAAGAATAGAACGTTGATGCTGTGCATACACGGATAAAATAAAGATAATCGCAGATGGTTTTCTAATTTAGAATATACAATGGAGAAGAAAAAAACTTAACCACCAATGAACACTAATTTTCACTAATAAAATTAGATACATTTAAATTTTTTTATTAAGTGATAGAGAAATTTATATATTTAATTTTTTTTATTAAATATGAACAAAATTAATACTCGTATACACATCGTATATCAATTAGTGTAGATTAGTGGCAAAGATTAGGTTCTAAATCTGTGGAAATCAGAATGCATTTAAAATTAAGTTTTAATTATACTTGATTTTGATATTCATATAACCTATCTGTGTAATCTGTGTCAAAAAAAAAGGATTTTAAATATTAGTAAAATTGTGAAAATAAGGACGTGGCTTATGAAAGATATAAAAAGGATCATAATATCCAGAACAGATAAGATAGGGGATTTGGTATTGTCGATCCCCAGTTTTTTTATGGTAAAAAAAATGTATCCCAATGCCGAAATAACAGTTTTGGTAAGAAAATATAACTATGAGATAGTAAAAAATTTACCTTATATTGATAGAGTAGTTAAAATAGATGATTATAGAAGGGTAGAATTAATAGAAAAAATAAAATATTTTAAAGCAGATGTATTTATAGCACTGTATAACGATGAATTTGTGATGCAATTGGCTAAAGCCAGCGGTGCACCCATTAAAATAGGTCCATTATCAAAAATAAAATCGTTTTTTACATACAATAAAGGCGTTTTACAGAAAAGATCCAAGTCCATCAAAAATGAAGCTGAGTATAATTTAGATTTGGTGAAAAAATTAGATCCTAAAAAATTTGATGATTTATTTGAGTTAAATACCGAGATCTGTTATGAGGAAAAACATAAAAAAGCAGTAGAAATATTCATAGCAGAAAAGGAGATAAAATCTCCACTATTGGTAATCAATCCATTTATGGGTGGGAGTGCCAAAAATATAAGTGATGAAGAATATGTAGAGTTAATAAAGGCCGTACTGGATAAGGCTGAAAATATAAATGTAGTATTGACGTGTCATATATCGGAAGAAGACAGAGGACAGAGGATCTTAGATGGTATAGGAAATCAGAGGGGATACCTGTATGCCAATGGAGGAGATCTCCTAAACCTGGCTGCTATGATAGATAGAGCAGATGTATATTTTGGCGGATCAACAGGGCCGACCCATATAGCTGGATCATTGAAAAAGAGTATTGTGGCTATCTATCCCAATAAAAAAACCCAGGCACCTCTGAGATGGGGAGTATTCGGGCATAGGGATGTAACCTATATAATTCCTGACAGGGATAAAAAAGAAAACTATAAACATAAATTTTTTGACAGCTATACAGATGAGACAAGGGAAGAGATAGTGAAAGCCATAACACTTAAACTTAGAAAAGATTGATATCGAGTAAAAAATAATTTTAATCATAAAGGCGGTAAGTTAATATGAGAAAAAAAAGTTTAAGAGAAAAATTATTTAATAGTTTAGAAAAAAGGTTAGAGAAGCTAATAACGATATTTAATCTATTTATATTTTTTCCTAGAAAATTTAATGATTTTCAAAGATATGATAATTTAAAATTATATATCGATAGTGAAGAATTATTTTTAAATAATATAGACGTATTAAATGGAAGGTATCTAAGATATGATGTGATTTTGAATTATATGGGAATAAAAGGTATTGAAGAAAAGAATGATGAGTATTTAAAGATAATAGAAAACTTTATAAATAAAAAAGAATTAGAAAAAAAAATAAAAGAAAAAAATGAAAAGCAGCCTATATTGATATCTAATGGTGAAAAAATATTAAAAGATGAGGTTTTTAAATTATCAATGGCTTTATATAAGGGAAAGAAAAGAGTAGATGTTAAATATGATTTTCGAAAAAAACATGAAGCTGACTACGATTTTAATTGGTTAAAAAATAATTTTAATCAAAATAATATAGAGATCATTCTAGAAGAATATAATAATTTGAGAAAAAAATTTTATCCGCAAACTAATATGCTTATCTGGGCTCCAGCTCATAAATATTTAAAGAATATAAAAAAAGAAATTTCCACAAAATCATATATTACTAAAGAGGTTGTTTTAGAGTTTGATACCCAAAATGAATTAAAGCAATTTTTAGAAGAAGTTTATTGCAGTGGAAATAACATTTTTGGCAGAGTACAACAAAAATGGGACAGGATAAAGGATGAAGAATTAAAAATAATTGTATTATGGGCCGAAACTAATCTAAGTAAAAGAGAAAAAGGATTTTTAATAGAGATGGTTGAATTAAAGAAAAGAATTAGGAGTAAGATCAGTAAAAGAATGAAAAACTATGTCTTTGACAGTGTGATTCATATGGGTGGAAACAGAACTGAAATAAATGAATTAGATGAAATATTAGACCGATATATATAGTAAAAATGTAGGGGGGAATAATGGGAATTAGGGAATTAAATAGAAAATTACAGGATTTTTTGAGACCTAAAAGATTGGCTTTGGGAAGGTTTTTGTGGGATAGAAAAAATAACTCTTCTTTTTTATGGTTTCTCTTTAATAAAGAGAAACCGAGGTTGGAGCTAAAGAAGATAAAGCATAATAATTTAATCAAAGAAGAAAATATAAGGTCTATTTTATTTATAAGAAATGACGGGAAGATCGGGGATATGATCATCAATACCTTGATGTTTCGTGAAATTAAGAAGGTATATCCAGGGGTAAAGATCGGAGTAGTCACCAGAGGAGCCAATAAACAGGTTATAGTGAATAATCCCCATGTGGATGCGATCTATGATTACAGTAAATCCGACAGGGAATTAAAAAACTTAGCTCATAAGATAATGGAAGAAAAATATGATCTTTTAATTGATTTTTCAGAAATTCTGAGAGTTAAGCAGATGAAGTTTATTAACCTTTGCATGGCTAGGGTCAATATGGGACTCAATAAGGATGATTGGAACTTATTTGATGTGTCTGTGGAGTATATAGACGGAGAAAAGCATATAACTAATAGATATAAAGAATATTTAAAAATATTAGGAATAAAAAATCCAAATCTATCCTATGATATACACCTTTCAGAAGAAAATTTAAAATTCGGAATAGAATTCAGAGAGAGAATAAAAGAAAAAAAATTGATCTGTATAAACCCATATGGGGCGAGCAAATACAGGACTTTAAATGAAAAGAAAATTAAGGAAATAGTAGGGGAAATATTAAAAGAAGAAGATACTGCAGTAACTTTTGTGTATTCGCCGGATAAATTAGTAGAATTGAAAAAAATAGCAGAAGAAATAAATTTAGAGAGGGTCTACCTAAATGAAAAAATATTTACAATATTAGATACTGCATCAATTATCAAGGTATCTGATTTAATAATTACGCCAGATACTTCTATAGTTCATTTAGGAGTCGCTTTAGATAAAAAAATGGCAGCCATCTATAGGTCAGATGAAGGGTCTGGGGAGTTAAACAGCCTTGTGTGGGGAGCTAACTCACCTAAAGTAAAGCAGATATATGCTGAACCAAGTTTAGGAGAAAACGAAGAAGCTGATATAAATGAATTTCATGTTGAGGAAATAGAGTTGAGTTAAAAGCGGAAAGAATAGATAAGTTTTTAGAAAGGGTATTCAAAAATAAATAGATAAATTATTTTAGGAGATAAATTATGAAAAAAAAAGTATTAATATATAACGGACAATTATTCATGGGTGGAATAGAAAAAGTATTGACTAGATATCTTCATGCATTAAGTCTTCAAGAAGATTTAGAGATAGAATTACTTATAAAAGAAAATGATCCAGAAAAAAATGTTTTATACAAAGAATTACCTAAAAACTTAAAGTGTACTTTTATTAAAAGTAGGAAAATGGTTAATTTTAGGGAAAAAATGTCATCGAAAAGGAAAAACATATTCTACAATATAATTTATCAAATAATGAGGGAGATAGAAAAAATACAAATGAAAATATTTTTAAAATCTTTTTTTCAAAAGAATGACGATATCGATGTAGTTATTGATTTTGATATGAGTTTAGGAAAATATTTAGATAAAATAAAAACTTCAAAAAAAATAGGATGGTTTCATTATAGTATTGCAGCAAAAAAAGGGAAAAAAAGAGAAAGACGAAGAGAACGGTTAAAAGGATACGATAAATTGGTAACAATTTGTGATGAGATGACAGAAGAATTGAGAGAAATTTATCCAGCAGAGATAGAAAAAGTTATAAGACTTTATAATCCTTTAGATATAGATGAGGTAAAAACTACGTCACAAGATATGAAAAATCTTAACAATGAGGAAAAAAATTTAATTAAAGAAAAATATTTAATAGGTGTATCTAGGTTAGTTCATGGTAAAGGACGAGAGGATCTTATAAAAATATATGCAAAGTTAAAAGTTTTAGGGATTAAAGAAAAGTTATATATATTAGGTGAAGGTCCTGAAAAAGAAAAGTTAGAAAAGCTAATAGAAGAATTAGGATTAAAAAAAGAAGTTTTTTTACTAGGGCAAAAATCTAATCCATACGTTTGGATGAGAAATGCATCACTTTTTTTACACCCATCATATGGAGAAGGTTTTGGATTAGTACTAGCAGAATCAATGGTCTGTGGAACACCGGTAATAGCATATGATTGTCCTACAGGTCCAAAAGAAATATTGGAAGACGGGAAAAGTGGCGGTTTAGTAAATGTAGGAGATATAGAAAAATTTACAGAATTAGTATATGAAACACTAAAAAATCCTAAAAGTTTAGAAAATTATATGAAAAATTCTAAAAATAGAGTATTAGATTTTTCAATAGAAAAAATAATAAAACAATTTATTGAGATGTTAAAATAATTGAGAGGTAATTAGATGAAAAAATTTACTATTATATATGAAGAATTAGACCATATGAAATTAGGAAAACCTCAAATGATGTATCCAGCATATATGAATTATTTTGGTTGGGAATCAGAAGTGATAACTTATAATTTAAAAAAAGATTTGCCTGAAGAACATAAAAAGGTAAAAATAAAACAAATAAAACAATTATTTTCATTTTTACCCAATGAAAATATAACAAAATTTATAAAAAGAATACCTTTGTATATAAAAATTTATAAAGAAGCTAAAAAAATAGATGTATTAATGTTATACCATTTAACAAAGTGTAGTTATTGGAATGCATTTTTTTATAAATTATCAAATCCAAATGGTTTAATTTTCATTAAAGGAGATTTTGAATATTCTATATTTCAAAATGAGGTAAAATGGTTAACAAAGAACCCTAAAACGATAAAAGAGTTCTTTAAGAAAAGGAAATGGAAAAATGAATTTAAAAAAAGAAAAAAATTGGCAGAAACAATAGATATATATAGTGTAGAAGCAGAAAATGCATATGAAGGATTGCTAAAAAATGGATATGCAGGAGTAGATGTTTCAAATAAATTATTACATATTCCAAATGGATTTGACCTGAAGTCATTAGAAAAACTAAATATTCAAAGAAAATCATATGAAGAGAAAGAAAATATAATTTTTACTGCTTGTAGGTTAGGAACTGAACAAAAGAATACTGAATTTTTCTTAGAAGTATTAAATAATGTTGACCTTAAAAATTGGAAAGTGGTACTGGCAGGACCGGTTGAAGAAGAATTTAAAGAAACTATCAATAAATTTTATAAGGAAAACCCACAACATAAAGAAAGGGTTAAGTTTTTAGGGTATGTAACTGATAAGGCTTTGCTGTACAGCTATCATAATAAAGCAAAAATATTTATGATGACTTCTAGATGGGAATCCTTTGCTAATGTATTTTTAGAAGCCATGTATTTTGGCGAGCATATAGTAGTTAGTCGTGTAAGCGGAGCAGAAGACTTAACAAACCATCAAATGAGCGGGAAAATCATTGAGCAAAAAGATCTGGAAGGATATTCAAAATATATTCAAGAAGTAATTGATGGGAAAATAGATTTAGAAGATAAATATGATAAAACTATAAAACATTCAGATAATTTTTTATGGGAAAAAAGTGTCGGTAAACTAAGAGATAGAATTAAATTATTAATGAAAGAGAGGTAAATAATGAAGATAGCGGTAGCAGGAACAGGATATGTTGGCTTATCTAATGCAATACTTTTAGCTCAAAATAATGAAGTAGTTGCATTAGATGTAGTAGAAGAAAAAGTGAACATGATTAATAAAAAAAAATCACCAATAGTGGACAGAGAAATTTCAGAATATTTAAAAAATAAAGATTTGAACTTAAAAGCCACTTTAGATAAAAAAGAAGCTTATGAAGAAGCAGAATACATAATTATAGCTACTCCTACAGATTATGATACAGAAACAAATTATTTTAATACCGAGTCTGTAGAATCGGTAATTAAAGATGTGCTTGAGATAAACCCCAATGCAACTATGGTAATTAAATCAACCGTACCAGTGGGATATACAAAAAGTATTAAGGAAAAATTTGGAATAGATAATATCATCTTTTCTCCTGAATTTTTAAGGGAAGGGAAGGCACTTTATGACAACCTTCATCCTTCGAGAATAATTGTAGGTGAAAAATCTGAAAGGGCTGCAATTTTTGCTGATTTACTTAAAGAAGGGGCTATTAGGGAAGAAATATCTGTATTATTTACCGAATCTACAGAGGCAGAAGCTATAAAATTATTTTCTAATACATACCTAGCTATGAGGGTAGCATATTTTAATGAATTAGATTCATATGCAGAAGCTCATGGGTTGGACAGTAAACAAATTATAGAGGGAGTAGGTTTAGATCCGAGGATAGGGAATCATTATAATAATCCTTCATTTGGATATGGTGGATATTGTTTACCAAAGGATACCAAACAGCTTAGAGCTAATTATTCCGAAGTACCCAACAATATAATTCAAGCTATAGTAGATGCAAATACCACAAGAAAAGATTTTATTGCAGATAGAATATTAGCAAAAAATCCTAAAATAGTAGGTATCTATAGATTAACAATGAAAACCGATTCAGATAACTTTAGAGCATCAGCCATTCAGGGTATAATGAAGAGGATAAAAGCTAAGGGTATAGAAGTAGTAGTTTATGAACCAGTATTAAAAGAAGAAAATTTCTTTCATTCAAGAGTTATAAAAAATTTAGAAGAATTTAAAAAAATATCAGATGTTATTGTAGCTAATAGATTATGTGATGCTTTAGTCGATGTAGAGGAGAAAGTTTATACAAGAGATCTATATAGGAGAGATTAAAAAAATAATTAAATTATAAAAGGAGAGAGAAGGGTGTATATAAATTTAGTTATTGCTCTATTAGGATTATTGGTAATATTAGCTTTTAAGGGAGTCGTACCGATATTATCGATATTATTTATTAGCGTTGTATATAGAAAAATTAAATATAAAGAAAAATTTAAGCTAGAGAAAGAGCATATTGGAATATTAATATTTTTATTATTAATAGGGTTATCTTTTATAACTTCTATTGATAGAGAGGCATCACTGACCCATTTTAATAGGATCATACGAGCTGTAATAGCACCTGTGATTATATTTAATTTTTTGCCCATGAAGAAAAAATATTTTGATTATGGGTTTGTTTTAGGGGGATTAATATTTGCGTGTATGGGAATATCTCAATATTTCTTTGAATTAATTCCATATAAGGGTGGAAACCATCTAAGAATAGATGGCGGATATGGAATTTGGCACTACTCTTATTATATAACATTTATTTCAGTATATATTTTTAATTTATTTATATTAGAAGAAGAAAAAAGGAAAAAAATATTGTTATTGATCATTAGTTTAACAACAATGTTTGCTGTACTACTATCAAATACCAGATCGGCATGGTTGGCGATGGTGATAGGAATATTTGTGGCTTTATTAATAAATAAAAAAATAAAAGAGATTTTAATACTACTTATATTGAGTTCGGTATTGATATTTTCATTTAAGGATACCCCTATAATACAAAGGTATATATCAAAAGCTCAAACAATAGTTGATATAAAGAAGAATAGAAGTAATTTAGGGAGATTTGAAGTATGGACAGATGCTTATAATATATTTAAGGAAAATCCAATCTTAGGAGTAGGGATATCAAACTATGATCGTGCTTCACGAAAAAATTACAAGACTAAGCCTGGAGGCAGATACTATAGTGCACACAGTGATTATTTAGGGTTATTATGTGAAACCGGAGTTGTAGGATTTATAGGGTTTTTATCAATGTTTGTATTGATGTTAAAGGAAGCTTATAAAAAAAATAAACTAAATATTTTACTCCCTATAACTACAGTACTTTTATTTTTAGGCATATTTGAGTCGAATATGAATAAAAATGCATATGTATATGTGATGTATTTTATATTGTACAGTGTTATTAATTATGGAATAGAGGATAAAAAAGAAATTATAAAAGAGGAAAATAATGATTATAAAGAGAGCAGAATATAAAGATTATAAAATATTTTATCTAGAAAAAAATAAAAACTTTTTAAAGTTGGGGAAAAATATAGTAGACACAGATATAGAAATGTTTCAAGAATTTAAAGTTACAAAACGAAACTATGTTGTCGGGCTTGAGTTTGAAACTGAAAAATATATTTTAAAATCTCCTAGAAATGAGCATCGTATTCCTCAAAGAAAATTTTTTACCATGTTTAAAGGTGGAGAATCCTTATCGACCTTAAAAAATGTAAATACTTTGATCGATGAACATAATTTTGATGAATTTGTGAGACCGTTGATGGCCATAGTTAAAAGAAAAAACGGGATGATAGTGGATAGTTACTTAGTTATGGAATATGCAGAAGGATCATCATTAGAAAAAAAAGATATATTTACAGCAGTAGAATTCTTAAAAAAATTACATAAATCTAAACATTATCATGGTGACGCAAATACTTCTAATTTTATGATGAAAGACGGTAAGTTGAGAACTATCGATACGCAGGGAAAAAAATATTGGCTTGGAGAGTATAGAAAATATTATGAGGTATTTACATTTTCTGAAGATCGCTTGGCTTTAGAATATAAGTTAAATGGAATAGAATTATTTAACTATCCTAAGAATATATGGTATTACTTAGCGTATTTTGTTAAATACGGGAAGAAAAATAAATACGTTGAAAAAATAAAAAAGTGGAAGAAAAAGAAAAGAGATCAAGGGTGGAAGATATGAAAAAAATATTAATAGTAAGATTTAAACAAATTGGTGATTCACTATTGGCTACACCAATATGTGAATCCCTGAGGAAAACTTATCCGCATGCCAGGATAGATTATGTAGTCTATGATCATATAGCGCCTTTATTTGAGGGTCACCCTGCAATAGATAATGTAATATCTATAACTAAGGAAGAAAGAAAGAATCCTTTTAAATATGCGGCTAAGGTATGGAAGGTAACCAGATTAAAATACGATATTATCATAGATATTATGTCTACTCCTAAATCCGAGTTGTTTACTCTGTTTGGCAGATCGGCAGAATATCGTATAGGAAGATGGAAACCCAAAAGAGGATACACTTATACTCATTCAGTGAAAGAGCCTGAGGTATCTCGTGATAAGGTGGATAAATTTTTACATATGCTGAAACCATTGGAAGATTCCGGAATAGATATAAAATATGATACTACCTACAGGGTAGTGCTCACAGATAATGAAAAAAAGATGATGAAGGAAAGGATGACAGAGGCGGGGATAGATTTTAATAAGCCTATTTTTGCATTTGCCATAAACAGCAGAAGACCCGAAAAAATATGGAATCCTGAAAATATGAAAAAATTGATTATAACTATTTTGGATAAATACAATGCCCAGGGAATATTTTATTATTCACCGGCAGAGAAAGAATTTGCCAAAAATATACATAGAGAATTAGGAGACAGAGAAGATATTTTTTCCAATGTAACAACAAGATCCATAAGGGAATTAGCTATGCTGCTTTCTAATTGTGATATGTTTGTAGGAAACGAAGGGGGACCAAGGCATATTGCTCAGGGACTTGATATCCCTAGTTTTGCTATATTTTCACCCAGGGCAGAAAAAAAAGAATGGCTGTCCAATGCCAATGACAGGCATCGTGGGATAGAACCAGATGATATTATCAGGGAACTGAAGATAGAGAGGCCGGAGACTCATAAAGAGGAGTATGAATTGATAACTCCCGAAAGGGTCCTGCCTATAATAGATGAGATGATGGGCAGCTATATAAATTAAAAATATTAACAGGTGTAAAGGAGAAAGAATTTCTTTCTCCTTTTATATATTTTATTAAATATGTTATAATAATAAGCGATTATGTATACGAACAAAAATAAAATCATAGAGGAGGCTTTAGTTTGAAAAAAATATTAATAATACATACGGCATTTATTGGAGATATAATTTTATCAACTCCTCTAATAAAAAAATTAAAGGCTAAATATATAGATGAAGGATGCAGTATAACCTATGTAACTACTCCGGCAGGAGCCAGTGTATTGAAAAATAATCCAGATCTGGATGAAATCATAGCCTATGACAAAAGAGGGGCTCATAAAGGATTTAAGGGGCTTTATCTGCTGGGGAAAAGACTCAATTATAAGGGGTTTGATGAGGTGATAATTCCTCATAGATATTTGAGAAGCTCTATCTTGGGCAGATTGACTGGAGCTCCTAAAAGGATTGGATATGACAATGCCAGTGGAGGTTTTTTACTGACTAAAAAAATTCCCTACGATAAATCCAAGCATGAGGTAGAAAAATTACTGTCATTTGTAGAATTAGATAGTTTTGCTGATGACCAGCTATCTCTCTATCCCAGTGAGATGGAGAAGGAAAAGATAGATGAGATATGGAAAAAGAATAATTTAGAGGGGAAAAAAATAATTTTACTAGCCCCTGGGAGTAAATGGTTTACCAAGAGATGGCCCCTGGAATATTTCAACGAACTTCTAAAAAAGCTGGCTGTAAAAAGTGAATACAGGGTTATCCTTATTGGAGGGCATGAAGAGTCTATGCTTAATATGTATATAGACAAAAATATAATAAACTTGATGGGGAAAACCAGTCTCTTGGACGTGGCAGAACTTTGCAGGAGAGGTGATATAATCGTTACCAATGACAGCTCTCCTATCCACATAGCTTCAGCCTTTGAAAAGTTACATATAATAGCTATTTTTGGAGCAACGACCAGGGAGCTGGGATTCTTTCCGTGGTCGAAAAACTCAGAGGTCTTGGAAAACAATGATTTAGACTGCAGACCTTGCGGATTACATGGAGGAGATAAATGTCCTAAAGGACATTTTAAGTGTATGCTGGAGATTAAGCCGGAAGTGGTGTACGATAAAATACAGGAGTATTTTAACTAAAAAAGAGTCGCGAATAGAATGAATTTGAATTTATGAAGGGGTAATTCATGAATTGCCCGTACTGGAAATCTGTGTCAAAAATGGTTTTTATTCGTGATAAAAAAGAGGTCTTATGAAAACAAAAAAAAATAATGATATTACTATTTACTATAAAGATGAAAAATATCTGAAAATATTAGATAATTTGGAAAAATTAAAGATAGAGAAGGTATTTAAAGATGACAATAGAAGTAAGGTTAGTTTATTTACTTTTGAAGGAGAGAAATTAGTATTTAAAGTTCCCAGGGAAAAAAACAGCCGGAAATGGCAGAGATTTCTTTCTATCTTCAGGGGGGCGGAATCTTATCGTGAGTTTATACAGGCAGAAAAAATTCATAAGGCAGGACTGCTGACGTATAAACCTATTTTAGCTTTCGAAAAAAGAAAATATGGATTTGTGGTGGATTCGTATTTTATATGCGGATATCTTTCGGGGGAAACAGGATCGATAAAACATTTAAAGGTTATTAAAAATGAACTGGATAAAATTCATCGGTCGGGATATTTACACGGGGATTCCCAGCTGGTTAATTTTATTATTGATAACAAACATGTCTATATTATAGATTCAAAATTTTCAAAAAATAAATATGGAAAGTTTGGAGCCAGGTATGAATATATATATTTGGAGGAGAGCTGTCCCGGAGATATAGACTATGAAAAAAATGATATTTATTACAGGGGAGCTAAAGGATTAAATAATTTTCTTCATTGGTGGGGAAGGGTAAGAAAAAAATTAAAGGGTAAATAAATTTTTTTAAAGGGGAGCTTAAATGAAAAAAAAAGGAATATTAAAGAGTTTCATGAATCAATATATTTTAATATTGATTACCTTATGTTTTACAAGAATTTGGTTTTTAAATGTAAACAATAATGGGGGTCTCACATGGGATGAAATTTTTAAGGGGTTTTATATAGGGGTTAAGTTTGATGCCTCCGTCGGAGGAATGGTAATGGCTGGTTTACTATTATTATTTTTAGTTTCCAGGATAATACCATTAAAAAAAATCTGGTTTAAAATTTCCATGGGAATCTATGGAATTTTAATGTTTATAACCATATTTTTTTCAGCAGGAAATGTTTATTATTTCAGGGAATTTAAGACCCAGCTAGATGCATCGATCTTTGAATATGCAGGGGATAGTGAGATCTATGGAAATATGGGAGCTATCTTCAACCTTCCTTTGATATACGGGTTGATATGTATACTGACAATAATAAACCTATGTCTGTCTTATAAAAATTTAAAAGAAATTTATTTAACCGACAGGCTGGGAAAGACAAAGAAGAATATTTTAAGTTTTATAATTTTGATTTTAATTGTATTTGTCGGAATAAGAGGGTTACAGAATAGACCTAGAAATGTAGAACATGGATTCTTTTCTAAGAAACTTTTAGCTAACCAAATGACACAAAACGGGATGCTGTCTCTGATCCATTCTATAGAAAGACAGATAGAGTTTAAAAATATTGATATGAAAAAATTAGAGTTTTTTGATAACGATGAATTGATTAAAAGGAGCAGGGAATTAGTGGGAACCGAAAATAATGAATTTTTAAGTGATCAAAATCCTCTACTTAGAATTACAGATACAAAAAGACCTCTCCGAAATAAAAATGTAGTTCTGATCATAGCTGAAAGTTTCTCAGGACAATACGTAGGAGCACTGGGGCACAACGATCCTGACCTGGCACCTTATTTTAGTGAGCTATCTAAAAAAGGAGTCTTATTTACCAGCTTCTATGGAAATGGGACAAGAACCAGAAATGGCGTGTTGTCTACCAATGTATCTTTCCCGGTACAGGTAGGAAGGGATCTCATGCGTGACCCGGCTGTGCAGAAACCATTTTATGGTCTGCCCAGAATATTAAAAGACAGGGGTTATAACACTAATTTTTACCACGGATCCAGATTAAATTTTGATAATATGCAGGGAGTTCTTCTGACTAACGGGATGGATAATTTTACAGGAAAAAAAGATTTTCCCAAAGAAATAACTTCCAAATACCACTGGGGTGCACCGGATACAGTGTTGTTTGACAGAAGTGTCAAAGAGATAAAAAAATTAAAGGAACCGTTCTTTGCAGAGATACTGACTATATCCAACCACAGTCCATTTGAAATACCAAATGAATACGACAGGCTGGAGGAGTATAGAAAAAAATATGGGGAAAGAGACCCTAACCCAGATAACGATGACTCCCTTATGATGAGATATAATGCCTATAGATATATGGATACAGCCTTTGAGGAATTTTTTGAGAGTATCAAGGATGAACCCTGGTATATGGATACACTTTTTGTAATTGTAGGGGACCATTCTTTTAGTGGATTATATCATAATATTCCATTATTTCTCTATACTCCAGACGGGTCATTGAAACCTCAGAGGGTAGATAGTGTAGGAGCACAGGTAGATATCCTGCCGACAATTATGGGTTATTTAGGCGGATTGTATAAGAACGCGTCATGGGGAAAGGATCTTCTCGATGCAAAAGATGGGGAGAGGATGGCTTACGCAAAATCTCCTAAAAAATTTGAAAAAGCAGTAATTATATATAAAGATTACTACTATGAAAAAAATGGAAGAAAATTTACCCTTAAAGATAGGAAAACATTAAAAAATATAGATTCCAATGGGAAAGAAAAAGATATAGAAAAGATGGAGAACTTCATAAAGTTACACATGCAGTTATCAGAAATTATGGTAAGAAAGAGAAGTTTTGGAGATGTAGATGATGATATCTCGTTGACAAACTAATAACTCGTATTCAGCACAAAGAAAAGAGTACACAAAGGTCCACGGAGAAAATAATTTTAAGTTTTGAATTCGGAACTTAGAATTGCTTAACTTGGTGAGCCTCTTTATCTCATTTCTTTGTGATAAAAAATTAAAAAAAGGAGTTGAGAACTATGTTCCCGACTCCTTTTAAATTGAATTATATAGAAAAAAGCTTATTTTACTGCTTCTGCACCTTTATTTAAAGCTTCTCTGTTCATAGGAACAAATTTAGCTTTATTTTCTCCGAATACTTTTACGAAAGCTTGTAAAACACTATCGTGGTCTACAGTTTTAGTAAGTTCTAAGAAAGCTCCTAACATAACCATGTTAGCTGCTTTAACAGTTCCACAAGATTCAGCGATTGCATTTGCATCGATATAGTATGCATCAACATCGGTTCTAGTTGTTTTTTCCTTGATTAAAGATGAGTTGATAAGTATTTTCCCCCCAGAAATTACATCTACTTCAAATTTATCTAAAGAAGGCTTATTCATAGCTATTAAACATGTGGCATCTCCTACAACTACAGGTGATCCAATAAGACCATCAGAAACGATAACACCACAGTTAGCAGTTCCTCCTCTCATTTCAGGACCATAAGATGGTAACCATGAAACTTGTTTCTCTTCTATCATTCCAGCGTATGCTAATAATTGACCTAAAGACATTACACCTTGTCCACCAAATCCGGCAGCGATTACTTTCTCATTCATTATTTATCCCCTCCTTCAGGAGTTCTGATATTACCTAATGGGTAATATGGAATCATATTTTCTTCTAACCATTTTAATGAATCAACAGGAGTCATTCCCCAGTTTGTAGGACATGTAGATAATATTTCTACGATTCCAAAACCTTCTCCACGCATTTGCATTTCAAAAGCTTTTTTGATGGCAGTTTTAGTCTTTCTAACGCCAGCTGGATTATGAACAGTACATCTTTCTACGAATTTAGCACCGTCTAAAGTAGCTAACATCTCAGAGACTCTCATAGGCATTCCAACTTTTTTAGGATCTCTACCTAATGGAGCTGTAGTAGCTTTTTGACCTACTAAAGTAGTAGGAGCCATTTGCCCACCAGTCATTCCATAGATAGCATTGTTGATGAATATAGTTGTGAATTTTTCTCCTCTAGCAGCAGCATGAACGATCTCAGCAGCACCGATAGAAGCTAAATCTCCATCTCCTTGATAAGTAAATACTACTTTATCAGGATGAACTCTTCTGATACCAGTAGCTACAGCTGGAGCTCTTCCATGGGCAGCTTGATGGACATCACAATTAAAATATTTATATGCAAGTACAGAACATCCAACTGGTGCAACACCGATAGCTTCTCCTAATACTCCTAATTCTTCTAAAACTTCTCCAACTAATCTATGAACAATTCCGTGGGTACATCCAGGACAATAGTGAGTTTTAGCATCTGTAAGTCCCTTTGTTTCTTTAAAAACAACTGCCATTATTTAGCACCTCCAACAAGTTTCTTAACTGCTTCTACAACGCCAGCAGGAGTTGGGATAACTCCCCCAGTTCTTCCGTAGAATGCAGTAGGTAATTTACCATTTAAAGCTAATCTAACATCTTCGATCATTTGTCCTCTACTCATCTCAACTGTTAATACAGTTTTTGTAGTAGAATCAATGTGATCAAATGCCTTATCAGGGAATGGCCATAATGTAATTGGTCTGATTAATCCTACCTTGATTCCATCTTTTTCTAAAATATCGATAGCATTTTTTACGATTCTAGCAGTAGTTCCATAAGCAGCGATTACTATTTCAGCACCTTCTAACTTATATTCTTCCCATCTGCATTCGTTTTCTGCCATTAAGTTATATTTTTCTTCTAATTTAAGAATATGATCTTCTAAGTCTTGAGCATCTAAGAATAAAGAATTGATAACATTAGGTTTTCTCTCTTCTTTAGTTCCGTCAGTTGCCCAAGTTTTTTCCTCTAATTTTCTATGAGTAACATCTTTAAATTCTACAGGCTCCATCATTTGACCGATCATACCATCAGCTATTACCATAACTGGAGTTCTGTATTGATCAGCTACGTCGAAAGCTTCTTGAATCAGATCAACTGTTTCTTGAATAGATGCAGGAGCATATACCGGCATGAAGTAGTCTCCATTACCTCCACCTTTAACTGACATGAAATAGTCAGATTGAGCAGGTTGAATCCCTCCTAAACCAGGACCCCCTCTCATCATATTTACTAGAACAGCTGGTAATTCTGCTCCAACTAAGTAAGAGATTCCCTCTTGCTTAAGTGCCATACCGGGCGAAGAAGACGAAGTCATTACTCTTGCTCCACATCCAGCAGCACCGTAAACCATGTTTATAGCAGCTACTTCAGATTCAGCTTGAACAAATTCTCCTCCAACTTCAGGAAGTTTTTTAGACATATATTCTGGAATTTCATTTTGTGGCGTGATAGGATAACCGAAGAAATATTTACATCCAGCTTTAATAGCTGCTGCACCAACGGCTTCGTTACCTTTCATAAGTACTTTAGACATTATTTTAGTCCCCCTTTATTAATTTCTTTCAACTGTGATAACAGAATCTGGACACATAAGACCACATTGAGCACAACCGATACATTTATCCTTATTTGCTTCACTTACGTGAGCCGGGTTATACCCCTTTGAGTTTGTAGTGCTTCTATCTAATTCAATTATCTTAACCGGACAGACAGACACACATAGTTCACAACCTTTGCAACGATCTGAATTAAAAGTAACCATTCCTTTAGCCATTCTAAACCTCCTACTAATTTGTATTTTCATGGGGCAGCCACAAAACACTACCCTTATGTTTAACTCATTTTAACATTTATCCTTATATTAAACTTATCGGTTATAAGTTATAAGTAGCTTTTTAGCTCATCCAATTTTCTCTCATTATTAGAGAGGTGGTGATACAGATATCTTTTAATTTTTGAGGCAGCTGTTCTGCTACTTCTTCGATACATGATATATATTTAATTGGAAGATTCAATTTTTTCGAAACTTCCTCAGAAATTTTTTGACCAAATAAAACATCTTCCAATGTAGTGTTTCTCATCATATGAGTATTATTTACTAATCCGGTAACTTTCATTCCGGTAGTTTCCTCGATAGCCTGCAGGTGAGATATAATATCTGCTGCATTCTGTGTTTCAGGTCTGTAAGTATTGATAACGAAGAACATGTCATAATCATCAGGCCTGATATCCTTGGAGTGACGTGCCAAAGCCCTGGCTCCTACATTATCTCCTCCAACATCTAAAATTAAGTTCCATTCATTACCTACGATTAATGTTCCGACTTCCCCGCTGACAGCAGGAATATCCAGAGCTGTTCCGTCGAGAGAACTATATATGACTTTAATTCCTTGTTCTCTTAAAATTTCAGCTTTTTCCCTGCTTCTAAAATACGGGTTAACTACATCCATATCAGCAATGGCAACTTTGTCTTGAGATTCCTTAAGAGCTAAAGAATAGTTGATTGCAAATTCGGTTTTACCACTTCCGTAGTGACCACAAATAATTCTGATTCTATTATCTTTTAGCATTTTAAACTCCTAAGTTACTATATTTTTAGTACATATAATTGATTATACTTTAAAAACGATGAAAAAGTCAACCAAAAAAAGCTTTTTTTTGATCTTTTTAGAATTAAAACAGGATATAGTGTTTTGATAACATACGGTACACATATATATAGCCTTGTATTTGCAAAGGGAAGCTGAAAAATACAGATATTTGTACTGAAAAATTGGACAAAAATTATTTTTTTATTTTTGTTGACATAAAATTTAAACCTTGTATAATTTAAATAGCAATAATTATAAATAAAAAAAATGGAGGTAAAATCATGTCAAAAAAATACATTCATACAGAAAATGCACCAGCTGCATTAGGGCCATATTCACAAGCGGTAGAAGTAAACGGAACATTATATGTTTCGGGACAAATCCCATTCGTACCAACTACAATGGAATTAGTATCTGAAGATGTACAGGAGCAGACTAAACAATCATTAGAAAACGTAAAGGCTATCCTTACTGAAGCTGGATATTCTTTAGCCGATGTTGTAAAGGCTGGAGTTTTCATCAAAGATATGAATGACTTTGGAAAGATCAATGAGATCTATGCACAATACTTTACAGATACAAAGCCTGCTAGAGCTTGTGTAGAAGTAGCTAGATTACCAAAAGATGTTAAAGTTGAGATCGAAGTAATAGCAGTAAAATAATTGAAATAATAATTGATAAAATTTTAGGAAAATCTTCGGATTTTCCTATTTTTTTTACTCGAATATTCTGGACTTGTACAAATTTTGTGAAATTTCAAAATACAATAAGGAAAGTTATATGTATATTATATTAATACAATATCATTTAGATATTTTTGTTATTATTATTTTTTTAGTATAATATTGTTACAATTATTGTCTTTTTAGTATAACGGTATTGTTATTATAGTCCGTTTGTGTAAAGAAGGATTGTCTATACTATAGGATAAAAAATATTCATAAAAATTATAAATAGTTTATAGTTTTATCGATGTTTAAAAAACATACAATACTAAAATATAAAGACTTTTCATTAGAAAGGTTCATATTTTTTTAAGAATATTCTAATTTTTTTATACCATATTAAAAGCATAGTTGCACTGAATTTTCATAACTTGAATTAAAAAAAACTTAAACTTTAACAAAAATTAACGAAATTTCGAATTAAAATTTTTAAAATCAAGGAAATTATAGTATTACATTAGTATATATAATGTTTATATTGAAAAAATAAAACCAGGGAGGAAAGAATGAAGAAAAAATTATTAATACTGGGAGTGTTAGCAGCTTTATTATTTACAGGCTGTGGAGGATCGGAGAAGGAAACAACAGGAACAGCAGGGGGGGCAGATAAACCAACAACCTTTGTAATGGGATCGGCTAACTTTAACGGTGACTTCTATTATGGGTGGACAAATTCGGCATATGATGCAAATATCAGAAGATTAGTTTGGGGTGGAGGGCTTTTATCACAAACAGACAAGGGGGAATTAGCTCTTACTTCGTTTGTAGAGAGCAAAGTATTGTCAAAATCCGATCCATCCAAAGAGAGTGAGGATATATGGACATTTAAGATTAAAGATGGGATGAAGTTTTCAAATGGAGATCCATTGACAGCTAAGGATGTAAAGTTTACATATGACTTTTATATGGATAAAGAGGCTTTAGCAGCTACAGGTGGAACAAGCAGTGTATCTGAATATGTTGACAGGGTAGAATTGGATGAAGCTAATAATACTGTAGTATTTTATTTAAAACGTACAATGTATACAATAGGTTCTTCTGTGTTTTCTGAAGATCAGTCTATTTTGGATTCAACAATGATTCTTGCTGGAGCAGAAAAAGATGGGGTTACTCCCCAGCAGTGGGTAAAGGCTAATATGTCTACACCAGTTGGATATGGAGCATATAAGATCGATGAATATGTGGAGTCACAATATGTAAAATTATCTATAAACGAAAACTACCAGGGTAACTTTGAGGGAGATAAGCCCAGCATAGATACCCTTATCGTTCAAAATATACCGGAGGAAACTAAGATAACTCAGTTAGTTACCGGTGAGATCGACGGGCTTGCAAATATCGGGAAAGAGGAAAATGTAGATGCAGTATTAGCAGAGACAGCAACATTGTCAACTAATAACTATTTCCGTCATGGGGGAGGACAGATCACATTCCATAATGATTTTGGACCGGCACAGCTGCCGGAAGTAAGAAAAGCTTTCGCCTATGAGTTTGACAGAATTAAATTTAGAAATATTTTCTTGGGAAAATACGGGATTTCATCCAATGCACCATACTCTAGAAATATGTGGATGATGTATGAAGATGGTGAGCAGTTCGGAACAGAGGGGAAATTTGAAAAATCATTGACAAGTTATGATATTTTAGATGCAGATGGTAACTGGGATGAAGAGGCTAACTTAAAGGAAGCTCATAAGTTATTGGATCAGGCTGCAGCTAAAACAGATGGATTATATGCAAAATTAACCAAGGATGCAGATGGAAATTATCTATGGGAAGGGAAGGAGCTTGCTCTTAACCTGGCTATCACATCAGCATGGACAGATGCAATCAACCTTACTCTGACTAAAGAAGTTCAGGATAAATTTGGAATGAAGATCAATGTAGATTCTATGGACTGGTCTATCATGGCCAACAACTTATATGGGAACTCTGCTTTAAGTGAAAGAAAATACCATATGTTTACAGGTGGAACTTCTTACAGTATTGAGTATGATCCATATGCTAACTGGTCTAGTACGAAAATCTTACCATTTGGAAAAGGATCATCAAGTAACAGTACAAGATATGTTGGGGATGAAAAATTACTTGATGAGATCAGATTCTCTAACCCGTCAACCGATGAAGGAACTGCCAGCTACAAAGCTAACTGGAGAAAATGGATTGTAGAAGTTAATGAAGATCTGCCGCAATTACCACTATACTCAAATAACTACTACGATGTTTACACAAATAAGGTGGAAAACTTTGAGACAAACGCTCTATGGACATGGCCTTATGCAATAATAAAAGCAAATTTCAAAAAATAATAAATAGAATAAAATAAGCAGAGCATAGTCTCTGCTTATTTATTGGAGGTAAATGTGGAAGATGAAAAACAGCAAGGAAAACTGAGAACTCTATTTGATACAGTATTTCCTTATATAAAATACATAGGAAACAGATTGTTACACTTATTGCCGGTTGTAATTATAATTTCAATAGTTATATTCACATTGATACAGCTTATGCCGGGAGACCCTATCCTCGCCATGATCAATCCAGAGACAACAGCCAATATGACAGAGGAACAAAGGATAGCATATATAGAAACCATGAGAAAAGTATTGGGATACGATAAACCGGTTATAGTGAGGTATTTTTTATGGTGGAAAGATGTACTGACTGCTAACTTTGGTTATTCGGTAGCACTTAATAAACCCATCAATGAATTCATCGGAAGTTATATTATGAATTCATTCAAAGTTAATATTGTAGGCTTTATTATAGCCTTTTTAATTGCTATCCCTATCGGAATTAAATCAGCAGTAAGGAAAAATACCAGGTACGATAAGATAGTAACTGTGGTATCTATGATAGGAATTTCCCTGCCTTCATTCTTTATGGCACTGTTATTGGTACTACTATTTTCTGCAGTACTCCGAATCCTGCCATTTTCAGGGATGGTAGACCCCAGGGGTGTAAGACCTGAATATGTATATTATATCCTGCCGGTTTCAGTAATAGTACTGTCATCTCTTGCGAGTCTCATCAGGTATATCAGAAATGCCATGATAGAAGTTCTGAAAGCTGATTATATCAGAACTTCCAGAGCAAAGGGGTTAGCAGAAAAAGTAGTTATCTACAGACATGCATTTAAAAATGCATTGATTCCTGTAATTACAATTATTGGATTCTGGATACCTGCATTATTTGGCGGGTCTATCATCGTAGAGAAGATATTTGCATGGCCCGGAATGGGACTTTTGATGAACCAGGCGTATCAATTTAAAGACAGGGGAGTTCTATCCACTGTATTGTTATTCTTTGCAGTGCTGACACTTTTTGCCAACCTGTTTGTTGATGTAGGTTATGCACTGGTAGACCCTAGAATAAAAGCAAGGAGGATAAAATAATGAGCAATAACGATAAATTAAATAAAGAGCATGAAAAAATTATTTCTCCTACAAGGCAGATAATAGAAAAATTTAAACATAATAAACTGGCTATGGCAGGGTTTATTTCATTTGGATTACTGCTGTTGGTCATAGTAGGAGCCCAGGTTTACGTTCACCTGACTAACTATGATCTGGCCCATGTAGATATATCCCAGAAATATATGAAACCCAGTATGCAGCATCTGTTTGGAACAGATGCCCAGGGAAGAGACCTGTTTTTGAGGGTATTAGCAGGGGGATGGATCTCCATCCAGGTAGGACTTTTATCTACGGTATTATCCATAGTATTAGGTGTATCTATAGGAGCTACAGCAGGTTTCTTTGGCGGAAAGGTGGATACGCTGATCATGAGGGGAACAGAGATTGTATCATCATTTCCATTTTTAGCTATTGCAATGACTATATCAGCTATATTTATGGATTTAGATGCCCAGCTTAGGTTATATCTGATAATCTTCATTCTGGGATTCTTAAGATGGACCGGGTTAGCAAGGATGGTAAGGGGACAGATCTTATCCCTGAGAGAACAGGAATTTATAGTAGCTACAAGGGCATTGGGAATCAGCAGTTTCAATCAAATAACCAAGCATTTGATCCCCAACGTACTGACATATGTAATCGTAAGCGGAACTCTGACATTTGCAGGAGCAATCCTTACTGAATCTTCCCTGTCATATTTAGGGCTGTCGGTTACAGAACCTATCCCTACATGGGGAAGACTTATCAGTCTGTCTGCTAAGAATGCTATTGTAATGACAAATTACTGGTGGACCTGGATCTTCCCGGGATTGGCATTATTTATTTTGATCATGAGTATCAATGTAATAGGTGAAGGGCTGAGAGATGCTGTGGATCCAAAATCCCAATATGTTACCAAGGAACAGAGAATAAGACTTAAAGAGAAGAGAAAAAGAGAGAAAGAAAGACAAAAAAGAAGAAAATTAGCAAGGGCGGCGATGTAGATGAAAACTAATGAAAATTTACTTGAAATAAGAAATCTGCATACTTATTTCTTTACCAACAAGGGAACTATAAAAGCCGTAAACGGCGTAGATATGGAGATTCAAAGGGGTAGAACTTTGGGAGTTGTAGGAGAATCAGGATCGGGAAAATCCATAACTTCATTTAGTATCCTGAGACTTATAGATGATCCGGGTGATATTGTAGATGGAAGTATAATGTTTGACGGGCAGGAATTGTTGGACTATACAGAGGATGAGATGAGGGCTATCAGGGGAAATGAGATATCTATGATATTCCAGGAACCTATGACAAGTCTGAACCCTGTATTAAAGATAGGGGAACAATTGGGAGAACCGTTGATCCTCCACCAGGGTATGGATAAAAAAGAAGCCTGGGAAAGATCGGTAGAACTCCTGAGGGAGGTAAAAATACCTGAACCTGAAGGTGTGGTACATAACTATCCCCACCAGTTATCAGGGGGGATGAGACAAAGGGTAATGATAGCCATGGCACTAGCCTGTGAACCCAAACTCCTTATAGCTGACGAACCTACAACTGCCCTGGATGTAACTATTCAGGCACAGATATTTAACCTTATGAATGACCTGAAGAAAAAGCATAATACAGCTATATTATTTATAACTCATGACTTAGGAGCCATAGCGGAACTGGCTGATGATGTAGTGGTAATGTATACAGGAGAAGCGGTAGAAAAAGCTCCGGTAGAGGTATTATTCTCAAAAATTTCAAAGTTTTCCCACCCGTATAAGGAAGGGTTACTCAATTCCATTCCCAAATTAAATGAGGAAGTGGAATACCTGGACCAGATAGATGGAAGTGTGCCCCATCCACTTAACCTTCCAATAGGCTGCAGGTTTGCACCCCGTTGCAAGTTTGCTACCCAAAAATGTATCGATGAAAAACCAAATCTTGTAGAGGTAGAACCTAATCATCTGATCAGATGTTTCTATCCAAATAAGGAGCAGAGAGATGGAAAATAGAAAAATAATATTAGAAACTAAAGGGCTTAAACAATATTTTCCTACCGGGAAAAGAAAAAATGGTGAAAAATTATTTGTTAAGGCAAACGACGGGATAGACATGGTGTTATACGAAGGGGAAACCATAGGAATAGTAGGAGAATCAGGCTGCGGAAAATCCACCTTTGGAAGAAGTCTCCTTAAGTTATATGACCCGACAGCGGGACAAATAATCTATGACGGTAAAGATATAACGGATCTGTCTGTTAAACAGATGGTTCCTCTAAGACGTGAGATGCAGATAATATTCCAGGACCCGTATTCATCATTAAATCCCAGGATGACAGTGGGAAATATAATCGGAGAAGCTCTGGTAGAGCACAAGATATATAAGGCCGGGTCCAAGGAACTTGAAACATATGTAAAAAAAATAATGAAAACCTGCGGACTGGATGACTATATGATCTATAGATTTCCTCATGAGTTCAGCGGGGGGCAGAGGCAAAGGATCGGGATAGCCAGATCTCTGGCACTAAAACCTAAATTTATCGTCTGTGATGAAGCTGTATCTGCACTTGATGTATCTATTCAATCACAGGTAATAAACTTATTGAATGACTTAAAAAATGAATTTGGAATGTCATACCTGTTTATATCTCATGATCTGTCAGTGGTGAAACATATTTCTGACAGGATAGGGGTAATGTATTTGGGGAACATGGTGGAATTAGCTCCTAAAAAAAATCTATATGCAAGTCCTCAACATCCATATACCAAAGCATTATTATCTTCCATCCCGGAAACAGATCTGGATATAATAAAAAATAGAAAGAGAATTGTATTAGAAGGAGATATTCCATCAAATGTAACACCTCCAGCTGGATGTAAGTTTCATACAAGATGCCCAATAGCTAAGGATGTCTGTAAGGCAGAAGTTCCCAAATGGGAAGAGGTATCGGAAGGTCATTTTGTAGCCTGTCACTATAAGGGTGCGGAACTTGTTTAAAGATAAAGAAAAAGGGAGTATGGAAGATCTTATTTCTAAAAAAGAAAAACTCAGACGAGAAGATGAGGAATTAAAAAAATTGATAGATGAAACGAAATTTGAAAAGAACGATGCTAAAGCACTTATAATTGCAGCACTGACAACTATCGTACCGGTAGTCTTGATAGCCTGTTTATTATTTTATCTGCTTATAAAATTTATATTTAAATTTTAAAGGCTGGGTGTAAAAAAGGAGTTTATTCATCTTAGGGTGGATAAGCTCCTTTTATTAGGGAGGAATTATGAATAATTGGAATCTGGATAAGTTATATCCGTCATTTGAATCGGAAAAATTTAAAGCTGATTTAGAAAAAATGGATGAGGTTATAGAAAGGTTAAATGATTTTAAAGGGCAATTTGATCCAAATGGCGGGAACCTGGAAAATTATTTAAAGACATTGATAGAGTATTTTGTCGTAAATGGAACTTTAGGAGCATTTTGTTCCCTGTCCAAAGCAACAGACGCCACAAATAAAGATGCAATAAAATATTTAAACACTTTATCTAACAAATATTCTGAAATAACAGAAGCGGTGACCTTGGCTAATAAATGGATTACCGGGTTAGATATAGAAAAATTAGCAGAAGAAAATGAATTCTATAAGGAACATTATTTTTTCCTGAAGGAAATAAAGGAGAAGGATCAATATACTTTAGATGAACAGACAGAACTTTTGTTATCAAAATTAGATCAAACCGGAGCAACAGCTTGGAGTGATCTTCATGGACTATTAACCTCTACCTTAGATGTAGAGATAGAATTAAATGGTGAAAAAAAAGTGATAACTTTACCGGAAGTAAGAAATCTGGCTCATGACAAAGATCCAAATGTCAGAAAAACAGCATTTGAAGCAGAGATAAAAGCTTATGAAAAAATAGAAAAAACAATAGCTTATTCTTTGAACTCTATAAAAGGACAGGTAAATACCATAAATGAGGCAAGAGGATATGATTCCCCTATTTCAAAAACATTGGCAGACTCCAGGATGTCTAAAGAAACTTTGGATGCCTTATTAAACGGGATCAGAGAATATCTGCCATATTTCAGAAAATATTTAAGAAGAAAAGCTGAGATGTTAGGGCATGAGAACGGGCTGCCTTTTTATGATTTATTTGCTCCAATTGGCAGTGCAGATAAAGTATTTACCATTGAAGAGGCACAGGATTATGTATTGAAAAATTTTGGCTCATTTTCTCCAAAATTAAGGGAAGTAGCAGAGAGAGCATTCAATGAGAACTGGATTGATTATTCTCCTAAAAAAGGAAAAAGGGGAGGAGCTTTTTGCTCTAATATCCAGCCCATAAAGCAAAGTAGGATAATGCATAATTTTACAGGTTCGTTTTCCGGGGTATTGACTCTGGCTCATGAATTGGGACATGCTTATCACGGTGATTGTATCTTCGATGAAAGTATACTAAACACCAGGTACACTATGCCTGTGGCAGAGACAGCATCAATTTTGTGTGAAACTATAGTGATGAAAAATGCACTTATAGATGCTGCTAATGAAGAAAAAACATTTCTTTTAGAGAGTTCTCTGCAGGATATAACCCAGGTAGCGGTGGATATATTGAGCAGGTATATATTTGAGGAAACAGTATTTGATAAAAGAAAGGACAGTATCTTAAGCCCGGAAGAATTAAAGGAAATTATGATAGAGGCACAGAAAGAATCTTATGGTGATGGTTTAGATGAAGATACTTTGCATCCTTATATGTGGATAAATAAAGGTCATTATTATATTCCAAGCCTCAGTTTTTATAATTTTCCATATGCCTTTGGAGCTTTATTTGGACGTGGCCTGTATTCACAATACCTTTTAAATAAAGAGGAGTTTTTACCGAAATACGACAATTTATTGAAAGAAACAGGGAAAAAAAGTGTAGAGGATGTAGCCAGATTAGCGGATATAGATGTAACCGATATTTCATTTTGGAGAAGCTCCTTGGATCAGGTGAAAGAAGATATAGAATTATTTTTAGAGTTGACGGAAAATTATGAAAAATAAAACTTAACTTTATCGATAAAAAAGCTTAAAAATGTGGTACTATTAAGTGTGTTTTAGCTGTATTTTAGTATAACGTTGATAGAAAACAGTTAAAAGCAATTATATGATGAACTCATTTTATTGAGGGTTTTAAAAAGGGGAGGAAATGATGTTTTACAAAAAAGAAAATGGATGGAAAGATATTGAGGAATCTGTTAAAAAAAATGTAATGGATTTTTCGGAAGGGTATAAAGAATTTTTAGATACAGCCAAGACAGAGAGAGAAGTGATTACTTATTCTCAAAAGATGGCCGAAGCTAATGGTTTCGTAGATGCAGAATCTGTGGAAACGTTAAAAGCAGGAGACAAGGTTTTCTACAATAACAGAGGGAAGAACCTTATTTTAGCAGTTATTGGAACTGATGACATATTAAAGGGAGCTAATTTTGTAGTATCCCATGTAGATTCTCCTAGATTGGACTTAAAACAAAGCCCACTCTATGAAGACGGTGATTTTGCACTTTTAAAAACTCACTACTATGGCGGGATAAAGAAATATCAATGGGCATCCAGAGCATTATCACTACACGGTGTAGTGGCTTTAAAAGATGGTAAATTAATAGACATAGTTATCGGTGAAGATCCGACCGATCCTGTATTTGTAATCCCTGACCTGCTGCCTCATTTAGATAGACATGTACAAAGGGAAAGAAAAGCCAATGAAGTGTTGAAAGGTGAGGAAATGAATATCTTAGTAGGATCTACTCCTACAACGATGAAAGATGGTGAGATGAAGGAACACTTTAAGTATACTATCTTAAAGAAATTAAACGATGATTACGGGATAGTGGAAGAGGACTTTATCTCGGCTGAATTACAGCTGGTGCCGGCAGAGAAAGCCAGAGACATCGGTATGGATAGAGCTATAGTAGGGGCATATGGTCATGACGACAGAATCTGCGGATATACTTCAATGATTTCTATGTTTGATCTAGAGGGAACTCCCAGAAGAACTTCTATCTGCTATTTAGCAGATAAGGAAGAGGTAGGGTCTATGGGGTCTACAGGATTACAATCCAGATATTTAGATTATTTTATGGGTGACATCATCTATAAAATTTTAGGAGACAAGTTCAATGATCATCTGTTAAGAAAAGTATTGTGGAACTCCCATGCACTGTCATCCGACGTAAATGCGGGTCTTAATCCATTGTTTAAATCTGTTCATGATGAGCAAAATGCAAGTAAATTAGGATATGGAATAGTTCTTACTAAGTATACCGGGTCTGGCGGAAAAGGCGGATCATCTGACGCAGATGCAGAATATGTAGCGGAACTCAGATCTATATTTGATGAGGCAAATATCAAATGGCAGACTGGAATGCTTGGAAAGGTAGACGAAGGTGGAGGAGGAACTGTAGCTATGTTCCTGGCTCACTATGGTATTAGAACTATTGATGCAGGAGCTGCACTATTATCTATGCATTCACCGATGGAGTTAGCTTCAAAATATGATGTATATGAAATTTATAGAGCTTATAAGGTGTTCTATAACTTCTAAGGATAAAGTTAAAATAAGAAAAACTGCAGGGAATTCTCTGCAGTTTTTTTTAGATATTTAGATATTGATAGATGGAAAAATTAATACTATACTTTAATGAGAGAATAAATATTTAGTTGGAGGGAAAAGATGAAAGATTTTTTTTCAATAGATGATAGGGTCAGGATACAGAAGGATATAGAAAAAAAGTACTCCAAGGTTGCTATTAATCCTGCGGGACAATTCAGGTATACTACAGGGCGTAAAGCACTGGAGTTTTTAAAATATGACAGAAATATAATGGAACAGCTCCCTGAAATGGTAGCTGATGCCTACTGTGGAACAGGAAATCCATTTTTATTAGGAGAGATAAAAGATGGAGAAATCATCCTGGATTTTGGATGCGGAGCGGGAATCGATCTGATTTTTGCCTCTAAATTAGTAGGAGATCAAGGCAGGGTGGTCGGGCTGGATCTTATTCCTGAGATGTTAGGGAGAGCAAAGAAAAATATAGATAAATTAAATCTGAAAAATACCAGTCTGGTATTATCCAAGGATGATAATTTGATATTTCCTGATGCCACCTTTGATACAATAATCTCTAACAGTGTTTTTAACCTGGTTCCAAATAAAGAATTTCTGTTTAAAGAGCTGTATAGAGTGTTAAAACCAAAGGGAAAACTAATGGTAGTGGATCAATTATTTACAGGTGGAAAAATTAAAGATCACAGAGACAGGGTCGACAGCTGGTTTCAATGAGAGGGAGGAGCTGTATCGGAAAAGGTTTTTCTGAAGATGTTGGAAGACGCCGGCTTTACCAAGGTAGAAGTGATGGAGGAAAAAAGCTATAACAGTTCATCTAAAACCAAGGGAATTTTAGTTCGCGGGAAGAAGGATATTTAATTAGATATGTATGGATAGACAAAAATATTCGGATAAAAATAGAATCTTCGGGTTCTATTTTTTGTTGTTATAAAAAATAGTATTTAAATATCAAAAAAATTGACTTTATCAAAATTAAGAACTATTATTGTAGGGTGGCAGAACTAAATTTTACTTAAATTAGAAGTAAAAAAATATTAAAATGGAGGAATAGAAATGATCAAGAAACTTGTAATTTTATTGTCAATATGGTTTTCATCGATAAGTTTTTCTGCTTATATCCCGAAAAATGAAGCTATTAAAATCTTATCACCTATAGCAGCTGAGGACTATGCTGAATATAATGAGGTTTATATAGTTAACTCACTGACAGAAAGGGATGAGTTGGGAGGAGGGACTATAACGACCGAAATTTATAAAAAAGTCTTGAATACCACTTCTAAAAAAGATAACTCTCTTTACTTTGATTATGATGCCAATTACAGCAGTTTAGATATAGCTGCAATAGAGCTGATTAAAGCAGATGGAAAGGTAATCAAATTAGATCCGAAAAAAATATTGGAAGAAAAAATAAATGGAGCTTCTCAAAAAAAGAACATATATACAACTCAAGCAAAAACTTTATCCGGGAATTTACCAAATCTGGAGATAGGAGATATAATATATACCAAAGCTGTTGAAACTATAAAAAAAGCAAGGATAGAAGGGCATTTTTCAGGGGGAATTACCCTGGAAAATTCTAACAAATTTATAAATAACTATGAAAAACTTACATTTCCTAAGGACATAAAATTGTATGTCCATGAGTTGAATAAGAAGGGGTTTAAGTATGATCAAAAAAGAACTGTAGCCGGGGATAAACAGATATATGAATGGAACATAAGGGATAATCCGCTGGTGACTCCGGAGCCCAATATGGATGATGCTTCATTTTCTTTAAATCATATTGAGTATACAACCATACCAAATTGGGAGTATATATCCAAATGGTCCTATGAACTGGTGACACCTCACCTTACCATGGATGATGATATCAGAGAGAAAGTTCGTGAACTGACCAAAGATGCTAAAACAAGGGATGAAAAAATAGAGAATATCTTCTACTGGGTGGCCAGAAACATAAGGTATCTGGGTGTAGACGGCGAAAAGAACAGACCTGGTCTGGAGCCCCATGATATATCTTATACATTTAAAACCAGAGGGGGAGTATGCAGAGATAAAGCGACCCTTTTGAGTGCTATGCTGAATGAAGCTGGAATTAAGTCAGATACGGTTCTTATAAGCTCGGGATCACGTATTAGCCCTGAGGTTCCGATCGACTTGTTTAATCATATGATAACGATGGCCTATGATGAAAGCGGTGAACCATTGCATATCCTGGATCCGACAAACGAAACCACTAAGGATTTTTTACCTAAATATGAGGAGGATAATTCCTATCTGATATCTAGTAGAGATGGAGATAGACTGAGGAGTACTCCCGTGTCGCCGGCTATAGAGAATAACTCCAGTGCAGCTATAGATCTAAAGCTGGACAGTGACTATAATGCTGTAGGAACTATTGAATTTATATTTTCAGGGATAGCTGATGGTGATTTTAGATCGGCATCTATGAGGATGAATAAATATGATTTGGATAAATTGATAACCAGGCTGATCAACAGGGTTAATCCCGGCATAATAACGACAAATATTATAACTTCAGATCCTAAAAATATGGATTCTAAATATACTATAAAAGCTGATATTGAGATACCTGAATACGGAAAAAAGATCAATGACTATATATTCATCCCTTTTAGTGGTGCCGATCCCAGTATCCATTTTATGTATGAGGGATCAATTTCATACCCATTTTCGTTAGCCGACAGGAAATATGATTTTAAATTAAATTCACCCACAAGTTTCACCGTGAACTATCGTTTGGAATTTCCGGAAAGTATTTCAAATATCTCCATACCAAAACCTAAGACCATTAACTATGCCGGGTTTAAAACTGTGTTTACTTCCAAAGTAAAAAACAATACATTGGATACCACTTATTATCTGGAAAATTCAAAGATTCATTTTCCCAAAGAAAAATATCAGGACATAAAAAAAGAGATAGGGGAACTTTCAAATAATAACAATTTATTCTTGATAAAAGAGGTGAAAATAGATGAAAAATAAAATAAAATTATTTCTATGTTTAACTTTGACTGCCCTTATTTTTATAGGGTGTACGAAATCTAAGTTGGAAAACGGTGAAAATTCAGATAAGATAGGATATAAATTTAGTGAAGTTATAGAGATTATTAAAAATAACAATAAACTTCCTGAGGAGTATAATGAATTAGGAGCAGTTGATTTGGTAAACAATAAAAAAACAACTGTCCACGAGGATGGAAGCAGCGAAGTCCATTATTTTTATATTACTCAGATAATCAACTATGAAGGAAAGAAAAAAAATTCAGATATAGTTATAAATTATGACCCGACCAATGAAAAATTGATCTTGGGAGAAATGTATACAGTGACAAAAGATTATAAAAAGATTTCAATACCTAAAAACCAAAGCATCGAACAAGATGATGAACTGGCGATATACTCGCCTACATATGTTCACAATAAAAATAGGATAATTAATTTCCCTCAAGTAGAACCAGGGACATATATTGTAACAGACTATACTATTAAAACTAAGTATACTTATCCGCTGGGTGGGAATGAACCTTTTGACACTAAAATCCCCTCTGTGAATAAAACTAGAACAATAGATTATCCAAAATCTATGGAGTTAAAGTATGAGGTTGCAGGGGATAATATAGTTGAGGATAAAAAAGTTTTAGGTGACAGAAATATCCTTACCTTTAGTTCGAAGAATGCAAAAGTTTTAAAGAGGGAGGAGGAGATGCCTGTAAATCTCTTGTTGGATATAAATAAAGTTGTATATTCTTTTTATAAAGACTGGTCAGATCTCGGTAAAGAAAAAATACAATCTATGGACAATATCGAGATCACCCCTGAGGTCAGGGAGCTTTCCAATAAAATAGTAGGAGATACCGAAGAAAAAATAGACAAAGTAGCTAAAATATATTCATATGTGATAAATAATTTTACTGCCCAAAAAATATATTTATCCCAGTCGGATTTTAAACCGTTAAATTTAGACCGGATTATCTATCAAAAATACGGTTCTAAAATCGATTTGAATGCATTGTTTGTAGGCTTAGTTAGGGCACAAAATATCAATGATGTCTATCCTGTGATCATATTAGACTCATACGATAAAAGTTCTCCTTATCAGATAAAATATCCTATGAATAATTCTATATATACTGTTGGAACATATGTTGAGGGGAGAATAGTTCGATTAAATAGTAGAGGGAACTATCTGGATGCATTTGATGAAAAAACAAATTATATCTCTAAAAAAAATAACTATCTGCCCCAGGTTTATGAACCAAAAATAGATTATAAGGAGAATAAAAACTATCTCTATAAGTTAGAAGATGGCGATGCAAAGATAGATGTAAACCTTGAATTTAAGGGGATAAGAGATTATTTTATAAGGTATTATGGAGAAATGCTTCCTGCTCAGAGGAAAAATCTTATAGATCAAGATTTTGGCAGTTCATCGACTACGATAGTAGGAGAAACCAAATTCAGTGATTTTCTGGACTATAAAGAACCTATGAAAATGTCATATGGTTTAAAGGCGGATAATTTTGTGATAGACCAGGATAAATATTTATACTTTACAATACCCTCTGTGGAAATCAACTTAAGTTTATCTTTGGATAAGAGAGATCATGATTACCAAATATACGATGAAATATCCACCAAGGAAACCTTTAGGATAGATCTCGGTCAGAAAAAAAATATCCTAAAGACTTCTAAATTTATCAATGGGCTGAATATTATAAAGGAATTTAAGATAGGAGACAGAACTGCAAAATATAAATTTATCTCAAAACAGGATAAAAATATTATAGATATAACCAGAGAGATCTATATCCCTGTTGGAATAGTAAAAAAAGAGGAGTATAGAGAGTTTAAAGACTTTGTATTGGACATAAAAAATCCCATGAGAGATAAAGTTTTTATAAAAAAATAGTAAGACTTAAAAAAATAGAACTTTCGAGTTCTATTTTTTTATTTCTGAGACCCTCTAATCTGTCAAATAAGGATGGTTTAAAAACTTTTTAATGGCGGGATTAAGATTGATTGTCAAGAACCCGTTTTAATTGATAATAAAGGGTAAATATGATAAAATATAATGTGTAATTATATTGAATAGGAGATCTGAATTTTATTAAAATTAATCCTTACTTTGGAAAAAATTCAAAGGGATAGAGATTAAGTTGGTTTAGACGATATTCAATTAACTTGGAGGTAAAAACATGGAAAAGATACAAATCACAACGGAATATATTAAATTAGATCAATTGTTGAAGTGGGCTAACGTAGTAGGAAGCGGATCGGATGCGAAACACGTAATTACTGAAGAGATGGTTAAAGTAAATGGTGAGATAGAAACTAGAAGAGGAAAGAAGATCCGTGTAGGAGATATCGTAGAATTTGAAGGTAAAAAGATAGAAGTAATAGCGTAAGAGGTGCCCAGATGCAAATCCTAGATATGAATATGATCAATTTTAGAAACTTAGATGATGAACATTTGGAATTTGATCGCAGATTTAACTTATTTTTAGGTAAAAACGGCCAGGGAAAAACCAGTATATTGGAGGCTATTTATTTTACGGTTACGGGGAAGAGTTTTCGAACCAGTAAAAATAAGGAAATGATAAAATACGGTCGCCATAAAATGGGAGCTTTTGTAAATTACGAGGATAGGATAGCACTGAAATCCATATCGGTAAAGGTAGATGAAAAGAAGAAAAGATATTCCTACAACAGGAAACCTATTAAGTATGATGAATTTTTGGGAAAATTAAATATTATATCTTTTATACCAGAAGATATAGAGCTTATTATTGGGTCACCCAGTGTGAGGAGATCGTTCTTTGACTATGAGATAGCTCAGGCAGATCCAGAGTACTATCTTTACTTAAAGTCGGTATCCAAGCTGTTAAAATTCAGAAACAAATATCTAAAGGATAGAAATACTAAAGATCCAATGTTTGAGATCTATAACTTGGAGTTTATAAAATATGCATCATTAGTAGTGAAAAAAAGGATTGATTATATAAAAAATGTTTCGAGATTGCTGTCCTTAAACTATCGAAAGCTGTTTGATGGGGAAAAAGAGCTGACCCTGGGGTATAAATCCTTTTTAGGAGAACTGAAATCTCCTACTTTAGAGGAGATAGGGGGGAAGATTAGGAAAAGTTATGAAGAGGTAAGGGATCGTGAACTGCGATATGGGTACTCCCTCATTGGTCCCCAGAGAGATGATTTCATCTTTTTGCTGGATAATAAGGAAGCTAAATCCTATTCCTCCCAAGGGGAGAAGAAATCCATAGTATTTGCCCTGAAAATATCTGAAATAGACATGATAATAAAGGAAAAAAAAGAAACACCTATCTTTATAATAGATGATATATCATCTTATTTTGACTCCATAAGAAAGGGAAATATATTGAAATATTTTCAAAAGAGGGAGATCCAGTTATTTATTAGTTCTACCTCGGACTTAGAGATAGAGGCTAAAAGATTTCATATACACAGAGGTGGAATAGATGGTTAAAAATCTGGTAGATGTCAGTGATCTCATGGGAACAGCTATAACTAAGAGCCGGCTCCTGAAGGAAGGTATTTTAAAATCAGAATGGGATAAGATAGTGGGGGAACTCTCAAAAAAAAGTTTTGTTATTTTCTTGAAACAGGGAAAGCTTTTTGTAGGGGTAGAAAATTCTATCTGGATTCAGCAGATGAATTTTCAAAAACAATCTATCATAAAGAAAACCAATGAGTTTTTAGGTGGAGATTATGTAAGCGAGATAATCTTTAAAATTGGAAAAAAAGATACTAAAGATTATTTTTTAAAGAAAAAAGAAAGAGATGATTCCATAGACCTGGACAGTTTGACTTTAACCCATGAAGAATATTTACAGATGGAAGAGGAGCTTGTGGGGATTGAGAATGATCTCATAAAGAAGCAGACAAGGGTTGTTTTGGAAAAATCATATAAACGAAAAAAATATCTGAAACTTCATGGATATAGGCAGTGTAAGTGTGGGATCTATTATAGTTCAACCGAGCCGATGTGTGCCATATGTATGAATAAAGAGGTTTTAAAATTAGAAGAAACTCTCATGAGAGCATTTAAAAACAGGAAGATGCTGAAATACTCCCAGGCTGTAAGGGAGATAGAAACCCTGACAGAAAAGGAATATAACAGGATAAAATTAAAAAAACTATCCAAGATAAAAAAAAATATAGATATCTACCTGAGGGACGGGAAGGATAATCTGGCTTTTGAGCTGTCTAAACTATATTTTACAATAGATTTAGGTGGGTTAGAGGATGAATATATAGAGAGAAGAGCAGAGGAATTTATACAACTGTTAAAGAAATAAGATTTAGGAGGGTAAGTTAGATGAGTAATAATTATAAAGCGGAAGATATAACGGTTTTAGAAGGACTGGAAGCCGTTAGAAAAAGACCGGGAATGTATATTGGTTCTACATCTGAAAGGGGATTACACCATCTTGTATGGGAAGTAGTAGATAACTCAGTAGATGAAGCCTTGGCAGGCCACTGTGACAAGATAACCATAAATGTACTGGAAGACAATGTAATTGAGGTAATTGATAATGGAAGGGGAATTCCCACAGGAATGCATCCTAAACATGGAAAATCAGCACTGGAGATAGTATTGACAGTTCTGCATGCTGGTGGTAAGTTTGAAAACGATAACTATAAGGTATCAGGGGGACTTCACGGAGTGGGAATCTCAGTGGTAAATGCCCTCTCTGAATGGATGGAAGTCTACGTAAAGAGGGAAGGAGAAATTTTCCATCAAAGACTGGAAAGAGGAAAACCTATGTTTGATGTAAAAACAATAGGTAAAACTAAGGAAACAGGTACCAGGATAGTTTTTAAAGCTGATGATGAGATCTTTGAAACTTTAATCTATAGTTTTGAAACTTTAAAAAACAGATTAAAAGAACTGGCATATTTAAATAAAGGCTTAGAGATAGTACTTACCGATTCCAGAAAAGAAGAAAAAGTAGAAGAAACATTAAAATTTGATGGTGGTATAATCGATTTCCTGGCTGAATTAGAAGATGGGAATGAAAAATTAATTAAAGAGCCTATCTACATGAATGGAGAGGCCGAAGGGGTAATCGTAGAGATTGCTATGACCTACACAATAAAACAAAGGGAAAGCATATTTTCATTTGTTAATAATATAAATACCCATGAAGGGGGGACCCATGTAAGTGGATTTAGAACAGCTCTTACTCGTGTAGTAAATGATGTAGCTAAAACTATGGGACTTGTAAAAGAAAGAGATGGGAACTTCCAAGGTAGTGATATCAGAGAGGGTATGACGGCGATTATATCTCTAAAGGTACCAGACCCGCAATTTGAAGGACAGACTAAGACTAAATTAGGAAGTTCGGAAGTTACCAGTATAGTTTCTGGAATTGTAGGTAAGTATCTAAAAATGCATTTAGAAGATACTCCTGCAGATGCAAGAAATGTAATCGAGAAGATTTTGATGTCTAAAAAAGCAAGGGAAGCAGCTAAAAAAGCAAGGGAATTAGTAATGAGAAAATCAGCTTTAGAAGTTGGATCATTACCTGGAAAACTTGCAGACTGTTCATCTAAAAAACCTGAGGAATCTGAAGTTTATATAGTAGAGGGAGACTCAGCAGGGGGATCAGCAAAGCAGGGAAGAGACAGACATACCCAGGCTATCTTACCGCTCCGTGGAAAAATATTAAATGTAGAAAAAGCTGGATTACATAGAGCCCTTGAAAATACAGAGGTAAGAGCTATGATAACAGCATTTGGTGCCGGAATGAACGATGAAATGAATCTTGATAAATTAAGATATCATAAGATCATAATCATGACCGATGCCGATGTAGATGGAGCTCATATAAGAACTTTAATTCTAACATTCTTATTTAGATATATGCATGATTTAATAACAAATGGAAACATATATATCGCCCAGCCTCCGTTATTTAAGATAACAGCAGGAAGATCGGTACAGTATGCTTATACAGACAAACAGATGAAGGATGCAACAGATCTGCTTAATATAGAAAATAGAAGATTTACCCTTCAAAGATATAAGGGATTGGGAGAGATGAATCCAGAACAATTATGGGAAACGACAATGGATCCAGATACAAGAACACTATTGCAGGTAAGTATAGATGACGCTGTAGAAGCTGATAAGTTATTCGATAAATTAATGGGTGACAAGGTAGAACCTAGAAAGAAATTTATCGAAGAAGGAGCCGAATTCGTAAAGAACTTGGATATATAGGTTGAAATAGAGTATTTAATTTAAAAATAAAAAATAGCAAGAGATAGAATTCTTTGAATTCTATCTCTTATAAATAACCTTCCCTCTCCCAATGTCAAGGGAGAGGGTGTCCGATAGGACCGGTGAGGGTAGAAAGTGATTTAGGAGGATTAGATGTCAAATATAATAACTAGATATATAGAACAAGAGATGAAAGAATCATATTTGGACTACTCTATGAGTGTAATCGTAAGTAGAGCATTACCGGATGTAAAAGACGGATTAAAGCCGGTTCATAGAAGAATTCTTTTTGCCATGAATGAACTGGGAATGACCAGTGATAAACCACATAAAAAATCGGCTAGAATTGTCGGAGAAGTACTGGGTAAGTATCATCCCCATGGAGATTCGGCTGTTTATAATACCATGGTTAGAATGGCTCAGGATTTTAACTATAGATATGAGCTGATAGACGGGCATGGAAACTTTGGATCGATAGATGGAGATTCGGCGGCAGCCATGAGATATACAGAAGCAAGAATGGCTAAAATTACCAGAGAATTATTGGTAGATTTAGACAAAAATACCATAGATTATAGAAAAAACTTTGATGATTCATTGGATGAACCCATTGTATTACCTGCAAAACTACCTAACCTGTTATTAAATGGAGCAACTGGTATCGCAGTTGGAATGGCGACAAACATACCTCCTCATAACTTAGGAGAATTAGTAGATGGAATCCTGGCTGTTATAAATAACAGGCTGGAGATAAAGGGTAAAAAAGACGGGATAGTAGAAGGATTTGAGAAGATAAAGGGATTAATCACTAATTCTTCAGAAAAGATCGATGCAGAGATTGCTTTTGAAAGAATTGAAAAGATGATCTCAAAAGCTGAAGTATCGGATGAAAACAAATTATTGAATACCGTTGAAAAGATAAAGGCTGTTGTAGAAAAATCAATAGAAGAAAACGAAGCACTAAACCTTAAACTTCAAAAAGAAAGAGAAGCAAATGAAGGTGAAGAATCAATAGTTGTAGATGGAGAGTTATCTTTATCAACTTTTAGAGAGGTAAAAGAGGTGATTTCAGAGATCTTAGGAGGAGCAGCTAGGATAACTTCAAGAGATCTGATTGAATATATAAGTGGACCTGACTTCCCGACCGGTGGAATAATCGACGGGAAAAAAGGGATCTACGATGCTTATACTACTGGAAGAGGTAGGGTAAGAGTAAGAGGTAAGGTAAAGATTGAAGAGCATAAGAATGGGAAAAGTTCTATAATAATCAATGAAGTGCCATTCCAGGTAAATAAGGCCAGGATGATAGAAAAGATCGCTAACCTTGTGAAGGAAAAAAAGGTTACAGGAATAACCGACCTTAGAGATGAATCTGATAGAAACGGTATAAGAGTAGTCATAGAAACGAAGAGGGGAGAAGAACCTGAATTAATCCTAAATAAACTATATAAATATACTGAATTACAAAATACCTTTGGAATCATCATGCTGGCTTTAGTTGATAATGTACCAAAAGTATTGAACTTGAAAGAGATATTAGATCACTATATCAACCATAGATTTGATGTAATAACAAGAAGAACTAAGTTTGAATTGGAAAAGGCTGAAAAAAGATCTCATATCTTAGAAGGATTCAGGATTGCTCTGGATAATATCGGAGAGATAATCAAAATAATCAGGGGATCAAAAGATGCTAATACAGCTAAGGACACTCTTATGGAAGGGTATTCATTTAGTGAAGCCCAGACAAGATCGATCCTGGATATGAAATTACAAAGATTAACCGGATTAGAGAGAGATAAAATAGAAAATGAATACAATGCTCTGATTGAAATAATCAAAGAATTAAACTTTATTTTAAACAATGAAAATAAGGTATATGAGATAATAACAGAGGAATTAGAAGAGATCAAAGAAAACTATTCAGATGAAAGAAGAACTCAAATAGAAGAATCTAGATTAGATATCAATATAGAGGACTTAATTGCAGATGAGAAGGTAATCGTAACTCTGACTAACAAAGGTTATGTAAAGAGAATAAGCCAGGATAAGTATAAAGCACAGAAAAGAGGCGGAAAGGGTGTAAGCAGCCAAAATACCGTAGAGGGTGACTTCGTAGAAAACATGTATGCTGCTTCTAATCTTGATACCATGATGATCTATACAGACAGCGGAAAGGTATACAGCTTAAAAGTATATGAAATCCCAGAATTTTCTAAACAGGCCAGAGGTAAATTAATTGAAAATATGATTAATTTAGGAGAAGATGAGAAGGTAAGATCTATAATAAAAGTTAGAGATTTTTCTGAAGAACATGAAGTATTCTTCCTGACTAGAAATGGTATAGTAAAGAAAACCAACCTGAGCCAGTTTAAAAATATCAATAAATCTGGTTTACGTGCCATCAACTTAAAAGATGATGACGATCTGATCTTCGTTGGGTTAGTAGATACCAAAGAAAGTCAGGTATTCGTAGCTACAAGACTGGGGTATTCTATAAAGTTCCCGCAGGATAATGTAAGATCTATGGGAAGATCCGCCACAGGTGTAAAAGGAATCACTCTGCGTCCAGAAGATGAGGTAGTATCAGGAGTAATAGTTGAACGTGAAGATGCTAAGATCCTGACTATAACTGAAAATGGATATGGAAAAAGAACGAGAATAAGCGGTTACACCAGCCAATCCAGAGGTGGAAAAGGTGTAATCAATATCAGGGTAAGTGCCAGAAACGGAAAGGTTGTAGATGTCAAATCTGTAACTGATGATGAAGAATTATTGGCTATCACTTCAAATGGGGTAGTAATCAGAACTCCGGTGGAGGATATATCTTTAATTGGAAGAGCAACTCAAGGTGTAAAAATCATGAGAGTAGAGGATTCGGAACATGTAGTTTCGACTATAAAGGTAAAAAGAAATCTGGAAGAACTTATTGAAGAGGAACTTTTAGAGATAACAGAAGAAAAAAAATAAGAAAAAAGGAAGATATATAGTTTTGTAGAAAAACATAAGTACTAAGCAATTAGAAATAATTAATAATTGTTTATTATTAATTATTCAAATAGGGGGGTACTTATGTTAAATAGAATTTTAATTTTATTCGGGAATGAACTGGACAAAAATAACTTACTTAAAACAGGACAGTATTTAAAAGAAAAATACGGAACAGAAGTATACGGGCTATACATTAGAGATATAAGAAAGTATGAGGTGCTCCCTCCTACAGTAGAGGGATTGGTTGTGGATAATTCAGCTAATTTCCTGATTAGAGAGTGGGAGAAATCAGAAAATATTCAGGTGGAAGAACTAAAGAAAGTATTTAAAAATTATTTTCCAGTGGAGCATCTGTTGATAGAAGAGGGGATTACCCAGGAGATTGTACAGGAAAAAATGCTGGGGTTTGATCTGGTAATAGTGGAGAAATCAAAGACCATTACAGCGAATCAAAAAGATATCCTCAGACATCATTATAAACCTGTTCTATTGATCTCTGAAAAAAATAATTTAAAGATAGAAAAAGTGATGATTGCCAACGATAAGAGTGAAAGGGTAAATAAATCGATTTTTGCTTTCTTAAATATGTTTCACAAATTAGATGATTTTACCTCTGTAGCTGTAAATTTAGAGGATGAAACCGATGATGAATTTTCAAAATATATGGAGATAGCAGGAAAAACATTGAATTCTTTGGAATTAGAGGGGAAACCTATAGATATAATTTCTGAAAAGAGTGAAGAATTTGATATTTTAATTATGGGAGACCTTAAACATTCCTTCCTGTTGGAGAAACTCACAGGAAATACAGGTTTAAAATTATTGGAAAATATAGAGATTCCTATCTATATAGGATAATACTTTATAAGAGCAAAAAAGTTTTTAGGAGGAGAACTGGTGTTCTCCTCCTAAATTAATCTAGACTCTTTCCTCGATTGACGAGTACGAAAATTTTTTCTAGCTATAAGAAATTTACAATGTCAAAAGGAAGAGTGAGAAAGGAGTCGTTATGAAAGTGTTAATAGTATCGGATAGTCACTCGAGGCTGGACAATTTGATGAAAATATGGGAAAAAGAAGTTCCAGATGTGGTGATCTCAGCTGGAGACTACAGCAAAGATGTGGAAGAATTATCATATATATATGAAGATTCAGAGTATTATATAGTCAGAGGAAACTGCGACTATATGGATAACAATACAGAGGATAATTTAGAATTTGAACTCTCGGATAAAAAGATTTTTTTAACTCACGGTCACCTATACGGAGTTAAGACAAGTTATGATTATCTGAGGATGGAGGCAAATGACAGAGGAACAGACCTGTGTATCTTTGGTCATACACATATTCCTTATTTAGAGGAAGAGGGAATGATTTTATTTAATCCGGGAGCAGTAAAAGACGGGCTGTACGGGATATTGGAGATAAATAATGATAAAATTAATATAGAGCACAGGAAGCTGTAAAGCAAAAAAAAGTATGATAATTATCAAAAATTTGATAAAATACTATGAGATTAATGATATAAGTACCCGTAAAGGGCATCACCAATATACTATTATTTTATAAATATAGAATATTGCGAGAAGTTTTTAGGAGGCAAGATGAAAGGGATAATAAACGCTCTAAAGGATGAGGTGGCTATCAGCTTAACTTCTACAACTAGTGTAAAAGAACTAGAAGATCTAAAAATAGAGATCTTGGGGAAAAAAGGTAAATTAACAGACATCATGAAAGGTATGAGAAATTTATCTAAGGAAGAAAGACCTGTTATTGGGCAATTAGCTAATGAAGTTAGGGATTTTATTACAAATGAAATTGAAACTAAGATGACTGAGCTAAAGGACACAGAAAAAACGATTAGGATGAACAACGAAACTATAGATATTAGTTTACCAGGAAGAGAAACAGGAACTGGAAGACTGCATCCTATAACAGAAACTATGGATTTCTTAAAAAATATATTTATAGAGATGGGATTTGATGTAGCAGCAGGACCAGAATTAGAGACTACATTTAACAACTTTGATGCATTAAATATACCGGAAACTCATCCATCGAGAGATCTGCAGGATACTTTCTATATCGATGATAATACGGTACTTAGAACGCATACATCACCAGTACAAATTAGATATATGCAGAATAAAACAGCACCGTTTAGAATGGTGTGTCCAGGAAAGGTATATAGATCTGATTACGATGTATCTCATACGCCGATGTTCCACCAAATGGAAGGATTGATGGTAGGAGAAAATATATCATTTGCTAACTTAAAAGCAATTTTAACAGAATTTGTAAACAAGGTATTTGGAGAAACTAATGTAAGGTTTAGACCTCATTTTTTCCCATTTACAGAACCATCAGCAGAGATGGATGTAGAGTGTGTAATCTGTAAAGGAAAAGGATGCAGACTTTGTAAAAATACAGGTTGGCTGGAAATAATGGGATGCGGAATGGTAGATCCTGAAGTACTGAAAAGTGTAGATTATGATGCAGATAAGATAAGCGGATTTGCATTTGGAATGGGTATAGAAAGAATTGCTATGTTAAGACACGGAATAGATGACTTAAGAGCATTTTATGACAATGACCTGAGATTCTTAAAGCAGTTTAACTTTTAGGAGACCCTCATCTATATATCTTCTACCTCGTAGGGAGAAGATGAATAAAATTACAGATAGTTATTAAAATAATATTAAAAAAATGTCATTAAAAAAATATTGTAAATGAAATAGAAAAAAGAAATTTTGAAAAATATTCGATTGTTTAAGTAAAGTGAGTTTCGATTTTTTTAAATTTCTTTGATTATATAATAAATATTTTTTACAGACTTGAACTTTGGTTACTTTTTTCTAAATAGAAATAAATTAAGTACTCGTGGATCGGGAAAGTAACAAAAAGAATTTGGAGGAAAAAATGTTAATATCTTTAGAATGGTTAAAGGAATATGTAGAGATAAATGAAGATGTTAAAGAGCTTGAAAATGCCCTGACTATGATCGGACAAGAGGTCGAGGCAATAGAAGAGCAGGGACAACATCTAGATAACGTAGTGGTAGGGCATATTGTAGAATATGGTCAGCATCCTGATGCAGATAAATTATCACTGTTAAAGGTAAATGTAGGGGAGGAAACTCCGTTACAAATAATCTGTGGAGCTCCTAATCACAAATTGGGAGACAAGGTAATAGTAGCAAAAATAGGTGCTGTTTTACCTGGAAACTTTAAGATCAAAAAAGCTAAAGTAAGGGGAGTAGAGTCTTGCGGAATGCTTTGTTCAGAGGTAGAATTAGGAATGGGTACAGATGGAGACGGAATTGTTATCCTGTCTGAGGATGCACCTATCGGTGAAGATATAAGAACACACTTAGGATTAGATGACGTAATTTTTGAATTAGAAATCACTCCTAACAGACCGGATTGTTTATCTCATATAGGTATTGCCAGGGAAGTAGCAGCTTATTATGAGAGAAAGGTAAAATATCCTGCATCTGATATCAGAACTTTAACAGGACCATCTGGAATTGTTGTGGATATCGATGATGATAAAAGATGTACTAGATATAGTTCAAGAATATTAAAAAATGTAAAGGTGGAAGAGTCGCCAGAATGGTTAAAGAGAAGATTGAAAGCTATCGGACTCAGGCCGATAAATAACATTGTGGATATAACTAACTACATTATGTTTGAATATAACCAACCTATGCATGCTTTTGACCATTCTAAATTAGAGGGGTCGAAGATTACTGTAAGAGAAGCTGAAAAAGGTGAAAAAATCACTACTTTAGATGGTGAAGAGAGAGAATTAAATAACTCTGAATTAGTTATTGCTGATGAGGCAAAGGCTGTAGCAATAGCTGGAATCATGGGTGGTAAAAACACAGAGGTAGATGAAAACACTACCGAGATATTATTGGAGGTAGCATATTTCACCCCTGAAAATATAAGAAAAACAGCTAAAACATTGGGATTATCTTCTGATTCTTCATATAGATTTGAAAGGGGAATAGACAGAGATAATACCTTAGTTGTGTTGGAAAGAGCATCATCTCTGATTCAGTCTATAACTAATTGTGAAGTTGTAGGAGAATATGCAGATGTATATACAGATCCTTATACTCCTAGGGAAGTTTCGATGGATATCAACAGATTAAATAAATTTGTAGGTAAGGAAATAGAGTTAGATACAGTAGGAAAGATTTTGAATAGTTTGAATATGCAGATAAAAAACAGGGGAGAAAACAAAATTTCTGTAATCCCGCCATCATATAGAAACGATATCACTAGATCAGCAGACTTATATGAAGAGATCATCAGAATGTACGGATTCGAAAACATTGAAGATAAAATGCCGGTGGAGAATATCAAAGCTGGTGTAGTAGATGAAGAATTTCAAACTACCGATACTTCTAAAAAACATCTGAGAGATATGGGTTTACAGGAAGTTATAAACTACAGCTTTATCCCAAGGGGAATTTTGGAAAAATTAAAGGTAGAAGCAGAGACTATAGATATCAAAAATCCTATCAATGAAGATATGGTAACACTGAGACCTACTTTGATGTACGGATTACTTACTAATATCAGGGATAATTTCAATAGAAATATTAATGACCTGAAGATATTTGAAGTATCTAGAACATTTACTAAGGCAGAAACTTTAGCAGATGAAGTTGTAAAAGTAGGAATTGCTTTAGCCGGCAGAGAGGAAAGAAATCTATGGGATGCAAAACCTGAAGCCTATGATTTTTATGACTTAAAGGGATATGTGGAAAGCTACCTGACAGCTATGGGAATGACTAAATATCAGTTGAGAAGAACTGAAAATAAAAGTTACCATCCAGGTAGAGCAGTAGACATCTTCGTAGGAAGAGAGTACATCGGGACTTTTGGAGAGATCCATCCAGATGTAGCTGAAGCTATGTCTATCTCAAGGGAAAGAGTATATCTGGCAGAGTTAGAATTAGCTAAGGTAGTAAAATATGGAAAAACTAAGATAAAATATGAAAAGATAGTAAAATATCCGGCAGTAAATAGAGATTTAGCTATCTTAATGGACAGGGATAAATTAGTTGGAGATATGCTTGGAGATATTAAAAAATCTTCAAATATCATTGAAGGTGTAAATTTATTTGATATCTATACCGGTGATAAAGTAGAGGCAGATAAAAAATCTATAGCTATCAATATAGTTCTTAGAAAAACAACAGGAACTTTGGAAGAGAACGAAGTAACTGCAGCAATCGATAAGATCTTAGGACTTATCAAGAAAAAGTATCAGGGTGAGATCAGACAATAGACCAATAAAAAAACCTCCTAATTTTTAGGAGGTTTTTTTTCTAATAATTTAGAAATTTGGGTGAAACGTCACGCTGCTTTTAATCATCATCTTCCGGATCACCGAAAACTTCATATACTTCAGAGATAACAATGAAAGCCTTTGGATCAATTCTATTTATAAACACCTGTAGATCACGGAGCTGTTTATTCTTTAAGATAACCATGATCATCTTTCTTTCAGAATCCTGGATACGGCTCTTAGTCATAATAGTAGTGGTATGAGTCTGGATATCATTAGTCAGGAGTTCCTGGATCTCCTGATATTTTGAACTGGTGATATATACCATCTTACTATTACTTACCCCTTCAAATATCTTGTTTAAGATCAGATTACAGGTAAATGCAGACAGGATAGCATAGAGTCCCTTCTCTATTCCGAAGACTACTATTCCGCTTCCCATTACGAGCATATCCAGCATCAATATAGCATGGGCAACAGGCAGTTTGGAATATTTACTGATAACCTGTCCCAGGATATCGGCTCCTCCCATACTCCCGCCAAATTTAAAAATTAAACCCATTCCTGCACCTAAAAACAGCCCACCAAAGATAGGAGCCAAGAGTAAATTTCCGCCCTTGGCATAGTCCACTACAGAGGTATTATTTAATAATGTTTGAAATGTTTGGGTATAAAAGGCTAACCCCACAATTCCGAAAAAAGTTTTGAATCCGTATTCCTTTCCGAATACTTTAACACCTAGGATAAATATAGGAATATTAAAGACCAGAATAGTAAGACCAATGGGAATCCCCATCCCATAAAATAGTATAGTGGCAATCCCTGGAACCCCGCTGCTGACTAATTTTCCAGGGACCAAAAAAATACCTATCCCAATGGCTGATAAGATCAACCCTAAATTAATAACAAAATAATCAAAAAATAACCCCTTTAAATGTCTTTTCATTTGATTTTACCTCCCCCCGATGTAATAAAGCTGATTAAACTTTAAATTTTATTGATTTAAGAATAATTCTCTATAAATCTATAAATTTTAGCATCTTTGAATCAAAAAAGATACAATAAAATTAGTTATTTTTTTAACTAGAAAAATAACTTATAAAGTTATAACTTTTATAATTTTATGGTAAGATTTAGGAGACAAAAATAGAGAAATTTAAGGTCTTTTTAACATGTAATATTATAGATAAAAAAATTAATATAGATAAAAAATAATTAAAATATGGAGGTAAAATATGAACTTAAAAGAGGTAAAAAATAGTGCCCGGGAAAAGATGAAAGGTGTATGTGCTATATGTCGTGAATGTAATGGTGTATGGTGCAGGGGGATGGTACCGGGAATGGGGGGAGCAGGAAACGGGTCAACTATGCAGAGAAACTATGATAAATTAAACGAAATCAGAATTATGATGAAAACACTACATGATGCCAAGGATCCGGATGTTAAATTTAATTTTTTAGGGAAGGTACTTTCCAGTCCGGTAATGGCAGCACCTATAACTGGGTTAAACTATAATGCCGGAGGAGCAATAGCAGAGGAAGACTATATAGATGATATCGTAAATGGAAGTATAGAATGCGGGACTATCGCCATGATAGGTGATGGAGGAAATCCGGATTTTTATAGATGGGGGATAGAAGCTATAAAAAAAGTGGACGGTAAGGGTGTGGCTATCATCAAACCCCGTGAAAATTCTGAGATTATAAAAAGAATAAGGATGGCAGAGGAAGCAGGGGCACTTGCAGTAGGAGTAGATGTAGATGGGGCCGGATTATTGGTTATGAGTACTATGGGACAGCCTGTAGGACCAAAATCAGTGGAAGAATTAAAGGAATTGGTGGATTCAACAAAATTACCATTTATATTAAAGGGAATTCTCAGTGTAGAAGAAGCTAGGATAGCCATGGAAGCAGGAGTGGCTGGGATCATAGTATCGAACCACGGCGGCCGTGTTTTAAACGGGACTATAAGTTCTGTAGAGACTCTGTCTGAAATAGCTGCAGCTGTAGGAGAAAAGATGGTAGTAATAGCTGATGGCGGAGTAAGGGAAGGGATGGATATAGTTAAATTCTTAGCCCTTGGAGCTCACTGTGTATTGGTGGGGAGACCTATTATTTGGGGAAGTGTAGGAGGCAGAAGGGAAGGAGTTAAATTAACTTTGGAAACTCTGAAGAATCAGCTGTACCAAGGTATGATACTGACAGGTGCCGGAAGTTTAGAAGAGATAGATAAAAGTATGATATACAGGGATTAATTAAAAAAACAATAAAAACTTAAAAAGACGCTAAAAACTTTAGCGTCTTTTTAAGTTTTTTAAAATAAAATGTCCGAAACTATTGACAGGTTGTTCATATTAGAGTAAACTCAATACTAATAGTTTGAAAGTGTACTTCTTTAACGAAATATAGTGCCAGCCAAATGGTATTTATATATAACTTTATTTTAAGGAGATGAAAGGATGAAAAAATTATTTTTGTTAGTTGCAATGTTTATAATGTCGGCGTTTGCGTTTTCGGCAGACTACCATATTGGTGTAGTATCTGGGACGGTATCTCAGTCGGAAGATGGTCTTAGAGGAGCCCAGGAATTAATAAAGAAGTTTGGAGCGGCTGAGAAAGGCGGGAAAGTAATCCATATAACTTACCCGGACAACTTTATGCAGGAGATGGAAACTACAATTTCTCAAATCGTAAGTTTAGCAGATGATCCCAAGATGAAAGCAATAGTGATAACAGAAGCTGTTCCTGGAACGGTTGAAGCCTTCAGGAGGGTAAGGGAAAAAAATCCTGATATTATATTAGTTGCAAACAGTCCCCATGAAGATCCGGAGATGATTGCAGACGTAGCAGACTTAGTATTAAATCCTGATAATGTGGCTAGAGGTTACTTAATTGTAAAAGCAGCTCAAGAGATGGGAGCAAAGAAATTTATGCATATATCGTTTCCTAGACATATGAGTTATGAACTTTTATCTAGAAGAAGAGATATCATGAAGCAGGCGGCATCAGACTTAGGAATGGAATTCATAACTATGACTGCCCCGGATCCTGTAAGTGACGTCGGTGTAGCAGGAGCTCAACAGTTTATCCTGGAAAAAGTACCTTCATGGTTAGAAAAATACGGTAAGGATACTGCATTTTTCGCAACAAATGATGCACAGACTGAACCTTTATTGAAGAGGATAGCGGAAGATGGAGGGTACTTCGTAGAAGCTGATCTGCCTTCTCCAACAATGGGATATCCTGGAGCTTTAGGGGTTAAATTTGATAAGAGCGAAAAGGGAAATTGGCCTAAAATATTAAATAAAGTGGAAAAGTCAGTTGTTAAAGCTGGTGGATCTGGAAGAATGGGAACATGGGCATACTCATATAACTTTGCAGCAGCAGTGGCTTTAGGAACCCATGTAATAGATGTAATAGATGGAAGATCAGAGGTAGATGACTTTGATCAGGTTATGGCATCTTTAGGAATGCAAAGTCCTGGAGCAGGTTGGAACGGAAGTGAATATGTAGATGTTGAAGGTATAGAGAGAGAGAACTTTTTCTTAGTGTATCAGGATACATATGTATTTGGAAAAGGATATCTTCATATGACAGCTCTTAAAGTTCCTGAACAATATTTTGAAATCAACTAAAGAACCTAAAAAAGGTAAGGTGGAGGGGCGAAAGCCCCTTTTTTATCATTAAATCAGCAAAACAGGGGGATAAAAGTGAGTGAACTACTTTTAAAGATAGAAAATTTATCCAAATCATTTGGTGAAAATTGTGTATTGAAAGATATAAATATAAGTATAAACAAGGGTGAGATAATAGGACTGGTAGGAGAAAATGGTGCAGGAAAGTCGACTCTAATGAAAACTATATTTGGAATGCCTGTAATTCGTGAAACCGGGGGATACGGCGGAAGTATAAAGTTTGAAGGGAAGGAGATAGATTTTAAATCTCCATTTGATGCTTTAGAGGCAGGGATAGGGATGGTCCACCAGGAGTTTTCCCTGATACCTGGATTTGAAGCTACTGAAAATATAGTTCTTAATAGGGAATCGACTAAAAATAGTTTTTTAGAGATCTTATTTGGTGACAGGATAAAGCAGCTGGACAGTTTGGAGATGGAAGCCAGGGCAGGGATAGCGGTGGGACATCTGGGTGTAAAGATGGATCCAAAAACTATAATAAAAGAGATGCCGGTGGCACATAAACAATTTACAGAGATAGCCCGAGAAATAGAGAGGGAAAACACCAAACTGCTGGTACTGGATGAACCTACAGCAGTACTTACAGAATCGGAAGCAGAGATATTGCTGCAAACAATGAAACGGCTGGCCAATGAGGGGATCTCCATAGTATTTATCACCCATAGATTGAATGAGATCATGGAGATAAGTGACAAGGTGGTAGTGCTCCGGGATGGAGTCTTGATAAAGGAGATAGAAACGAAGAAAACCAGCTCCCATGAGATAACAGAATGGATGATCGGCAGGAGCTTCAGTGAATCGGAAACGGTAAAAAAAGCAGCTCAAAACAAGGAAGTTCTCCTGGAACTGGATAAGCTTTGGGTGGATATGCCTGGAGAAACGGTAAAAAAATTAGACCTGAAAGTATATAAAGGTGAGATCTTAGGAATTGGCGGAATGGCAGGGCAGGGAAAATTAGGGATAGCTAATGGAGTCATGGGGCTGTATACGACCGGGGGAGAGATAACTTTTAGAGGTGAAAAATTGAAGTTGAATCAGCCCAAACTACCCTTGGAAAAAGGTATTTTCCTGGTTTCAGAGGATAGAAAGGGGGTAGGGCTGCTCCTGGACGGGACTATCGAAGATAATATAGCTTACTCTGCAATCCAGATCAAGGATGAATTCATCAAAAGATATCTCGGCGGGTTGGTAGAATGGGTCGATGAGAAAAATGTGGAAAAAAATGCATTGGAATATATAAAGAAATTAGAGATCAGGTGTATGAGCTCTAAGCAGACAGCTGGGGAACTCAGTGGGGGAAATCAGCAAAAAGTGTGTCTGGCCAAGGCATTTACCATGAAACCTGAATTATTAATGGTTTCAGAGCCAACCAGGGGAATAGATGTAGGAGCAAAAAAATTAGTTTTGGAAACCCTTCGGGAATACAATGAAAAATATGGCACTACAATAATTATAACTTCTTCGGAACTTGAGGAGCTCCGGGGGATCAGTGACAGGATAGCTATAATAACAGAGGGGAAAGTAGCCGGGATACTGCCTCCAGAAGCAGACATAATTAAATTTGGGGAATTGATGGTAGGGATAGGAGGAGATTCAGAGCTGAAGGAACTCCGAGAGATCAGGGAAGGGGTAGCGGCAATAACAGCTGGAATACTGCCTCCAGAAGCAGACAAAATTAAAATTGGAGAATTGATGATAGGGATAGAGGGAACTGATTCAGAACTTGAGGAGTTGAGAGGAACCGATGGAAAAAATTAAAAGTTATGTTGAAACTATGGGGTGGCCCAGGGTAATAATAGCGCTATTTCTTTTGAGTATGTATGTGGCTGCTCCGTTTGTGGGTTTAAATCTGGGAACGTCTATAAGTGATACACTGATAAGATTTGGAATGAATGCTATCCTGGTGTTATCTCTTATGCCTATGATATATTCGGGAACAGGATTAAACTTTGGACTGCCTTTAGGGGTAGAGGCCGGATTGATAGGAGCTGTAATCAGCGTAGAGATGGGTCTCACCGGAGTCTTTGGATTTTGGGGAGCTATCATAATGGCAATTCCATTTGCCGTTATATTTGGATGGGGGTATTCACAGATATTAAACAGAGTAAAGGGTGGAGAGATGATGATTGCTACCTATGTGGGATTTTCCTCAGTGGCAATTATGTGTATCATGTGGCTTATCCTGCCTTTTAAAAGTCAGGATATGATCTGGGCATATGGAGGGTCTGGTCTCCGTACAACTATCAGTATAGAAAAATATTGGCAGGGAGCACTCAATGGAATCTTTCCAATGGCAGACAAGATTCCTTTTGGCGAAATAATGTTTTTTGGTTTTTTGGCATTTTTGATGTGGGGATTCTTCAAAACCAAGTCAGGTCTGGCAATGAAGGCTGTAGGAGCAAATCCGAAATTTGCTCTGGCAACAGGGGTAGATATAGACAGGGTAAGAACTAAGTCGGTAATAATGTCTACTATGTTAGCTGCCGTAGGAATAATAGTCTATCAGCAGAGTTTCGGATTTATCCAGCTATACTTAGCACCATTCTATATGGCATTTCCGGCAATCGCAGCGATCCTTATAGGGGGCGCTTCTGTAAATAAAGCAACGGTAATAAATGTAATGATAGGAACTTTTTTATTCCAGGGGATCCTTACAATGACACCTTCGGTAATAAATAACTTGGTCAAAACAGATATGTCAGAAACCCTGAGGATAATAATTTCAAATGGAATGATCCTCTATGCTTTGACTAGGAAAGGGGGGAAAAAGAATGGAAAATAAAGGTAAAAAATTTCTTATAAATAACATAGTGCCAATAGTAATCTTAGTAATGATTGTCATGGCTGCTCCCATATCCGGTCTGTCGGGGGGATACCTGGTTCAGGAGATGATCTCCAGATTGTCCAGAAACTCGTTTTTAGTACTGTCTCTCATCATACCGGTAGTTGCAGGAATGGGGCTGAACTTTGGAATAGTTTTAGGAGCAATGGCCGGCCAGCTGGGACTCATCTTTATTACCGATTGGAGGATAGTGGGGATGGAAGGGATTGTGTTGGCCGTTTTAATCTCGTTACCAATTGCTGTCTTATTGGGTATATTAGGCGGGTATATATTAAATAAAGCCAAGGGCAGAGAGATGATAACTTCTATAATTATGGGATTTTTTATAAATGGTGTCTACCAGCTGGTAGTTTTATACGGGATGGGGAATATCATTCCCATGACAAATAAAAAAATAATATTGAGTCGTGGATACGGGATTAGAAATGCCATCGACCTGAAGAATATCCGTCAGGTGCTGGACCAGTCTATGGTTGTAAAGGTAGGAGAATTCACAGTACCTCTTTTTACTATATCAATAATTGCTGCTCTGTGTTTCTTTATAGTCTGGTTTAGAAAAACTAAGTTAGGCCAGGATATGAGAGCTATAGGCCAGGATATGGAGATAGCAAAATCAGCGGGAATAGCAGTGGAAAAAACCAGGATCTTATCTATTGTAATATCTACTGTATTAGCTTCTGTCGGACAGATAATATTTTTACAAAATATAGGAACTATGAATACATATAACAGTCATGAGCAGATAGGGATGTTCTCTATCGCAGCGATCCTCATAGGCGGGGCAACAGCTGCAAAAGCCAGTATACCAAATGCCTTAGGGGGAATAATATTATTTCATCTGATGTTCGTGATATCACCAAGGGCAGGAAAGGAATTGGTAGGATCAGCTCAAATAGGAGAGTTTTTCAGGGTATTTGTCTCCTACGGAATAATAGCCCTGACTCTGGTACTGCACCAGTGGAGAAGGGAACAGGAAAATAAAGCTGAAAGGAAGAAAATGATGGATATGCAGCTTTCTGGAGGTGAGAACTAATGAAAACAATTGGTGCAAGAATAGGAGTTATTCTGGCTATGATCCTTTTGGGAATATTTTTATTTATAAGCGGGAAGGAACATGAAGTTTTTATAGAAAATAAAGGAGAAAAATATACTCCTAAAAATGCTTATTATATCCTGGATGGGGAAAAAGAAATTAAGATAAAGAAAAAGAAGAAAAAAAGAGAATATATAAAGGGGGTTAATCATACTATAGAGGTTAGGTTTAAAGATGCAGGTGGAGTGGAAAAAAAGGTAGTTAAGGAATTTAAAACAAAGATGGGGCAGATAATAACAATAAATGCAGCCATGATAGAAAGCGATTCCTGGCTGAAAATTGAGGAGTTAAAAAGTAAAAAATAATAAAGATTATTCCCGGTTATAAAAATAACTGGGAATTTTTTTGTAAAAATAAAATGCGTTATAGTTAATTTTTTCACTAATATAGTTTGTAGCTCTTTATCCCGAAGAAAAAGTTAATTTTATCCTTCAGAAGAGATTGAGAAAAAAATAACTTATGTTTTTAATCGCTTTTACCCCTTGAAATTATTGGGAAAAGGTACTAAAATTTAAATTGTACAGATATTTTAAATTAAAAAAATGGGGGACGCTATGAATCAATTGGAGAAGTTAAAAAAATTAAAAAAAGAGAAAAATGCAATAATTCTTGCACATTATTATCAAAATGCAGATGTACAGGATGTTGCTGACTATGTAGGAGATTCTTATTATCTGAGTGAAGTAGGAAGAGACAGTGACGCTGACATAATCGTATATTGCGGTGTGAAATTCATGGCTGAAAGCGCTAAGATACTTTCTCCTGAAAAGAAAGTATTGTTTCCGGCTCATGGAGATGCCACTTGCTGTATGGAACATCAAGCTACCCCTGGATTGGTATTGGAGATGAAAAAAAACCATCCAAATGCCAAAGTAGTAACCTATATAAACTCATCCAGTGAGGTAAAGGCAGTGTCAGATGCCTGCTGCACCTCTTCTTCGGCTGTAAAAATTGTTGAAAACATAGATGCTGATGAGATAATATTTGTACCGGATCAAAATTTGGCTTCATATGTAGCGGAACAGACAGATAAAAAAATAATCCCATTTGATGGTCAGTGTAATGTACATCATAAGGTGACTTTAGAGAATATAAAAAAATTAATAGAGGAACACGGAGAGGTGGAAATTTTGGCTCACCCGGAGTGCCAGAAAGAGATAAGAGATATCTCTACCTATGTGGGAAGTACAGCCGGAATATTAAACTATGCTAAAACTTCTCCCAATAAAGAATTTATTGTGGTAACTGAAAGAGGGATCCAGCACCAGCTGAAAAAAGACAGCCCGGAGAAGAGTTTTTATTTCCCGTATATGATATGTTCGCCTATGAAAAGAGTGTTTATAGAGACGATAATAGATGCCCTGGAAAATGAAAAATGCGAGATAGTGATGGATGAAGAGCTCATAAAAAAAGCTAAGGTTTCCCTCCTGAATATGCATAAATATGCAGGGGGATAGATATGAATTATGATGTGATAATCTGTGGAAGCGGGATAGCGGGTATCTATACAGCACTTAATATAAGCAGTGATTTAAAGATAGCGATAATTACCAATGGTAAATTAGAGAACTGTAATACATATCTGGCCCAGGGTGGGATAACTACAGTGAGAAATATAGAGGACAGAGAGTCTTTTATCGAAGATACCCTCTATGCCGGGGGAAATGAAAATAACTTAGAAACGGTGAGATTAATAGCCGACGAAGCAGATGAAAATATAAAAAAACTGGTATCCATGGGAGTGCCCTTTAATAGAGATGATCATGGGAACCTATTATATACCAGGGAAGCTGCACATTCTAAGAGAAGAATCCTGTATGCCAACGATCAAACTGGAAAACATATCTTTTTGACCCTCATAGAGGAGATGAAGAAGAGAGAGAATATAGAAATATTTTCAGAAGTGGAGATCCTGGATCTCATAGTTTCTGATGGAAACTCCTGCGGAGTATTGGGATATGATAAAGATAAAAACATATTGAAATTTTGGGGAGAGAAGGTGGTTCTGGCTACTGGCGGCATCGGGGGACTGTTTAAAAATTCTACCAACATGAGAAATCTAAAGGGAATAGGGGTAGCCCTGGCTAAAAAACACGGAGTAGGGATATCCGATGTAGGGGCTATCCAATTTCATCCTACAGCATTTTATGATCCGCAGAGTGAAAGACGATTTTTAATCTCAGAATCCCTCAGGGGAGAAGGGGCAAAGTTAAGGGATTTAGAAGGAAATAGATTTGTAGATGAACTCCTGCCCCGGGATGTAGTTGCAGCCAGTATAGAAGCAAAGAAAAAAGAGATAGGATCGCCCTATGTATATTTAGATGCCACAAAATTAAAAAGTGATTATTTAAAGGTAAGATTTAAAGGGATATATGAAAATTTACTGGAGAAGGGCTATGATCTGGCTAAAGACCTGATCCCGATAACAACTTCCCAGCATTATTTTATGGGGGGGATCACAGTGGATATGGACGGTAAAACCAGTCTGGATGGCCTGTATGCCTGTGGTGAGATTGCTTTTACAGGACTTCATGGAAGAAACAGGCTTGCCAGTAACTCCCTTTTAGAAGGATTGGTATTTGGAAACAGGGTAGCTATGTCTATAAATAGAGAAATTGAAGATGTAAAATTGAAAATGTATAATGTAGAGGTGATTCAAGAATTACCTAGAAACATAGATATAGAAAAAATAGAGGAAGAGAATAGAAAACTGGTTATAGATGAGATATTAAAGGTTAGGGAGGATTTAAAGGATGAACTTTCTGTTAATTGATAAGGTGATAAAAGATGCGCTGTTGGAAGATGCTGTAATAGATGACATAACAACGAACTCTATCTTAGATGCCGAGGCTGTATGTGAGGTGGATTTGATAGCAAAGGAAGAGGGGGTAATCTGCGGATTAGAGATCTTCAAAAGAACCTTTGATATCCTAGGCGGTGTAGAGATACAATTTATGACCACTGAAGGATCGGTGGTGAAACCCAAAGAGATTATAGCTAAGATATCTGGAACAGCGAAGAATATACTGAGTGGTGAGAGGGTGGCTCTCAACTTGATCCAAAGGATGTCAGGGATAGCCACTAAAACCAATAAGATGGTGAAGATCTTAGACGGGACAGGGATAAAACTTATGGATACCAGAAAGACAACTCCTAATTTGAGATATTTGGAAAAATATTCAGTAAAAGTGGGAGGGGGAAATAATCACAGGTATAATCTGATGGATATGGCTATGATAAAGGACAACCATATAATGGCTGCCGGGGGCAGTCTGACCAAAGCGGTGCTGGCTGTGAGAAATAACCATCCCTTTGTAAAGAAGATAGAGGTGGAGACTGAAAGCCTGGATCAGGTAAGGGAAGCGGTGGAAGCAGGGGCAGATATTATAATGCTGGACAATATGAATGTAGAAACCATGGGAAAAGCCATTGAAATAATAGATGGGAAAGCCATAGTTGAGATATCCGGGAATGTGGATGAAGCCAGGATAACAGAGATTAGAGGATTAAAAGTGGATTATATATCTTCAGGAGCCCTCACACATTCATATAGATCACTGGATATAAGTATGAAAAATTTAAAGTTGAAATAATTTTTTTAGTAGAAGACCGAGCTTCATAAGGATTGAAAAAACTTGGAAATTATGGTACTGTTTTTAACGGATATAAAAATAAGTAATTCCATATAATCTTTTAAATATGCTAAAAGAGTATCTACTAGGAGAGCGAAAATCTTCTTTCTATGGGCGCACGTGTGTGCCCTTTTTTTTATAGGATTATTTAAAAAAATAGGAGATGGAAAAATGAAAAAAAATGAATCAACAACGAAGTATATAGTCTTCGTTCTATTGGGTGCTGTAAGTTATGGGGTTCTTTCGACTTTTGTAAAGTTAGCTTATGGTGAAGGGTTTACATTGGGGCAGATTGTACTTTCTCAAGCAGGAATAGGATGTTTAGTTTTATGGCTCATGGTCTTTTTAAAAAAATTAACAGATAAAGAGTATAGGATAAATTTTAATAGAAACGATGCAATAAAGTTGATGCTGACAGGGATTCCAATTGGATTAACCAGTATAATTTATTATAAATCTGTTCAGGAGATTCCGGCTTCCATGGCTATATTACTGCTTTTCCAGTTTACATGGATGGGGAACTTAGTGGAGTGTGTTTTGGAAAAGAGACTGCCTTCTAAGACGCAGGTTATATCAATTGCATTACTTTTAATAGGGACGGCATTTTCATCCAATATTTTTGACGGCGGATTAAGCAGTTTAACATTTTTAGGTATAATATACGGACTCCTTGCAGCGTGTTCATATACAGCCTTCACCTTTGTCAGTGGGAAGGTTGCAACAAATGTGGATCCTGTGGAGAGAAGTGCGTTAATGCTGACAGGATCTCTTATTTTTATAGTGATTTTATTTCCTCCCACATTTCTTGGAGATGTTAAAATAGTTTTACCGCTATTAAAATACGGGGTGGCATTAGCATTGTTTGGAACGATTATCCCCCCATTGTTTTTTTCCATAGGGGTTCCTGTTGTTGGAGTAGGTTTGACCTCGATCCTAGCATCGGTAGAGCTGCCAGTAGCCATACTGGCCTCTACGACGATATTGCACGAAAGATCATCGATGATTCAATGGGTTGGAATTTTAATAATTTTAATAGGGATTACCCTACCGGGATACGTTCAGAAAAAATTCAAGCATCAGGTTGCATAAATTTATATTCGGAATAAAAAAAGGAGAAATTTTAAAATTTCTCCTTTTTTTTATAACACTAGACATTATCATCTTCTTAAAATCTGTGTAATCTGTGACAAAAATCATCCAAAAATCTTCTGGTCAAAAATCAAGCTGGCCTTATCCACAAATTCACTCCTATGAACTTGATTTAATGTGATGTGGGCAGTCTCTGGAAGTTCTTTCAGCCATTCGATAGATGCGTATAGTCCTGATTTGTCCGGATCTAATCTGGAGATTGTCTGCTGGGCAATGTCTCCTATCAAGATCAGCTTACTTCCCTCTCCGATCCTTGTAATCATCGATCTCATGGCATGGATATCGAATGACTGGGATTCATCGATTACAACTATTTTGTTGAGAAAACTAGATCCCAGAATAGAGGAGATATCCAGGACTTCTACTTTATCTTGATCTATCAGACCCTGTAAGATATCCACCCCTTTACGAGGTTTTTTTCCTCTGAGGTGCTGGATATTTTCAAGGGTAGTGGTGTAGTTGGCAAAATGTGTCAATAATTTTTCCTCTGTATCTCCAGTGGTGTATCCCTGATAACTCCACTTATCCAGAGGTGCTGTATTTTTACCGATCAATATTTTTTCATAACGGTTTCCTTCCAGTACCTGCTCCAGGGCTCCTGCAACTGCTAAAAGAGTTTTACCGCACCCCTGTCTGGAGGTCATTGTAACAAAGGGGATTTTGGGATCAAGGAGAACGTCCATGGCAAATTTTTGTCTGACATCCCTGGGAGAGATCCCGTATAGTCTGGCATCATCATATTTTAACCTTATGACCTTATTTCTTTTCTCATCAAATTTACCCACAATCTGATTATAGGAAAATTCTGTATAACCATAAAAAAATTGGTTGGGATACATAGATTTAATTTTTAGATCTTCCAGGGAGATCTCCTTGGCAGTATAGAATTTTTTTACCATCTCAGAGGTAACCTCGCAAGTGATAACACCTGTATAGAGATCATCTAATTTATGTTTGTCGGAAGCATCCAGGATGAGGCACTTTATCCCCAGGGAGGAAGCTTTGACCCTCATGCTGACATCGTTGGTCAGAAGAGTTTTCTCCTTATATTTTTCCATCATCATAAGGGCTAAGATTTTATTGTCCACATAGTGTGGATCCAGACCGGCAGGAATCAGGGAAAGGTCTCCCTGAATTTCTGTTTTTAAAATAACTTTATTATCAACTGTGATTCCCTCTATAAGGTTTCCGTTTTTTTCAATTTCTTTAAAGAATCTAAAAAATTGTCTGGCACGAAATCCGCTGTTTCCCTCCCTGGATTTAATTTTATCCAGTTCTTCTAGCACGTAGATAGGAATGATTATCTCACAATCATTGAAATCTCTCATAAAAAATGGGTTGGCAATTATAACATTAGTATCGACTATATATGAGTTCATGAGCTATACCTCCTAGTTTTGTTGATACAAGTATAGTATTTAAAATGTCAAATGGCAAGGTGAACAAGGGGAAAACTTTGGGTATGAGCACCTAAAAGATGAAGAAAAATATGTAGATTTTTCTTATAAAAATTCGAGAATTTATCTGTATTGATAGAGGGAAAAATATTTTTTTAAAAATAAATAAAAAAAACCTTGCAATCAAAAACCACCTGTAGTATACTAAATGAGTTCTGAAAAAACGAATGCTCGCATAGCTCAGTTGGGAGAGCACCTGCCTTACAAGCAGGGGGTCACTGGTTCAAGTCCAGTTGTGAGCACCATTTAAAATCTTATATATCATTTATGGGGGTGTAGCTCAGTTGGTTAGAGTGCCTGCCTGTCACGCAGGATGTCGCGAGTTCGAGTCTCGTCACTCCCGCCATATATGATGCCTTGATAGCTCAGTCGGTAGAGCAGAGGACTGAAAATCCTCGTGTCCGTGGTTCGATTCCGCGTCAAGGCACCATTTTATAAGATTAAATAATAAATAACGGCGACGTCGCCAAGTGGTAAGGCAGAGGTCTGCAACATCTCCATCACCAGTTCGAATCTGGTCGTCGCCTCCAATTTATAAAATTTTGAACCAGTCTTCTGACTGGTTTTTTTATTTAAAGTTTAATTTCTCGTCTTACTTTTGAATGAAAACCCCTGGATTATCTGTATTAAGTGGTGAAAGGTATATATAAATTAATATAACTTTAATTGTAAAGAAAGGGATAATATAGTAAACTATTCTTAGAGAGAAAAGAAATTTTAAATGAGGTGAAAGGATGGCTAAGAAAAAAGAATCGGTAGATAAAAATAAAGCATTAGAACTTGCGATGAAGCAGATAAAGAAAGAATACGGGGACGGATCTATAATGAAAATGGGAGAAAATGTCCATATGAATGTAGAGGTAATACCCAGTGGAAGTATAAATTTAGATAGAGCATTGGGACTTGGGGGATTTCCCAGGGGGAGAGTTGTTGAGGTCTATGGAGCTGAGAGTTCAGGTAAGACTACTATAGCTCTCCACGCCATAGCAGAAGCGCAGAAGATAGGCGGGATAGCTGCCTTTATCGATGCAGAGCATGCTCTGGATCCTAAATATGCAAAGGCCTTGGGAGTAGATGTGGAGGAGTTGTTGATATCTCAGCCGGATTACGGAGAACAGGCGTTAGAAATAGCAGATATGCTGGTAAGGTCAGGAGCTGTGGATATAATAGTCGTTGACTCGGTAGCAGCGTTGGTGCCTAAGGTGGAGATCGACGGTGAGATGAGTGACCAGCAGATGGGATTACAGGCAAGATTGATGTCTAAGGCATTGAGAAAATTGACTGCTAACCTGAATAAATCAAAAACTACCATGGTCTTTATCAACCAGATAAGGGAAAAAATTGGAGGGTTTGGATTCGGACCTCAAACAACTACAACAGGTGGAAGAGCACTTAAATTCTATTCGTCTGTAAGATTAGAAGTGAAGAGAGTGGGGTCTGTAAAACAGGGTGATGATATTTTGGGAAATGAGACCAAGGTAAAGGTAACTAAAAATAAGATAGCTCCTCCATTTAAGGAAGCTGCTTTTCAGATAATGTATGGAAAGGGAATCTCCAGAGTAGGAGAAATATTGGATCTAGGTATTGAGAATGATATTGTAGCCAAATCAGGAGCGTGGTTTAGTTATGGTGATATCAGACTGGGTCAAGGTAGGGAAAATGTAAAAGCCAGATTAGATGAAGATAAGGATCTTTTGAGTCAGATAGAAAAAGACGTGAATCTGATTTTATATCCAGTAATACCGGTAGAGGAAAAGTTCGCAAATGAAGATATTGAAATTTCAGAAGAATAAGATCTATCTTGAAAATGATGAAATTATAGATATAAACAGGGATATAAAAGCTAAGTATAGGATAAAAACTGATGGTGAGATCGGTGTAGATGAATATCACAATATTATCTACGATTCAGCTCTTTCAAAGTCATATTTTTTGTTGTCTAAACGTGATTATACGGTGAGAGACCTTCTGCAGAAATTGAGGATGAAATACAGGAGAAGTTCCGCGGTTGAAGGCCAGCTGCAGAAAGTAGTTTCTAAATTATCTGAATTGGGTTACTTGGATGACTACAGTTATGCTGAATCTTATATAAGTGCCAAAAAAAGTTTAGGCAGAAAGAGGATAGAATATGAACTGCATCTAAAAGGGATAGACTCCTCCACTATAGACAGTATCTATGGTGAGGAAGAGACAGATGAAAAGAAGATGATCTCTGATTTACTCCATAAGGTGAAAAATAAAGAGAAGGATAAGCAGGTAGCCTATTTTATGAGAAGGGGTTTTAAATTAGGGGATATACTGGATGTATTGAAAGGATTAGACTAAAGAGTCTAATCCTTTTTTAGTTAACTCTTCCTTTTTATGGTGTTTTTCACGATTATAAAAATTAAGTGTACTTAAAACTTAATTTAAAATGTGAACTTCGTAAAGGAAACCAAAGCGAGAATGGTTAGTGAATTTAAAGGAAATACCTTAGAAAATAGTAAGTGTATTATAGTGATATTTTGGAGGGGTGGGGATGAATCAATTTTCTAAAGAAATTAAATGGATAAAAAAGAATCGTAAATATATACTATTTTGGGGAATATTCATATTTGTGTTAATACCAAAATTTATTTTTATTATAGTTAAAGATGGTGAACACTTAGGATTTTTAGGGGGATATGTAGGGGCTATTTTGACCTTGGGAGGAGTTTGGTTTCAAATACAAAGGTTGGAAAAACACAGAAAAGAAGAAGAAAATGAAAGAGAGAAAGAAAAGAAGAGAAACGAAAGGAATAGAAAACTTGGGGTTTTAAAATATTTGAAGTTTGTATTGAAGGAGAATGTTAAAGGAGCAGAAAAAAATGATTGTGCACGTAACATGCAACTTAATTTATTATATTTAACTTCTTGGGATAGTTATAAGGAAGAATCTAAAGTGTTTAGTAAATTTAAAAATCAATTTATTGACAATAATCTAAATGTGATAATGGAGCTTGATAAAGATATTGGAGAAGATATTTTGAAAATGGAGAGATTGCTTGTTGATACTTTGGAAGATTATAATTATTTGTTGAAAAATAAAAAGAGGAGAAAAGTTTTATTTGAATCTCTTAAAGGCGATGAAAAATTAAAAGTTAAAGATATAGAGATATACGATATGGTTAGATCTAAAGAAGGAGAAATACCTTCTGATAAGATCGAGAAAGAAATGAAAAAATTAATAGAAGGTATAGGGGAGAAACTTCTCGGATCACAGCGGGAAGAAAAATGGGGAGAAATGTGGAAGTATCATCTGTTGGACATTAATTTAAATGGCAAGGGGTTTAAAATAATAGAGAAATCCGAAAAAGTACTGAAAAAAATTGAGGTTGAGTTAGAAAACATATAGAAAATAAGCTTTAATTAACATTGAGTTTGTAAAAATAGGAGGTTTTTATGAAAAAATTATTAGCGATGATGTTCATGATAATATTTAGTATTAGTTTTAGTGAAGAAAAACTTGTAGGTATTAGAGAATTTGATGGAAAATTGAGATTTGGAAATGAATTTGAAAAAATTATTTTAATTCGCCCTAATAATTTTGCGATTATTATTGGGAAGAGTGAAATATATACTGTATATTATGATGTTTTATTTCATTCTATGCTGTTTAAAAGTGGAGAAGAAGAATTAACATTTGAAAAAGCTACAACATTTATAGGGAGATCTAGTTTCTATGATATTTATAAAGTGAGAGAAGATATTGGGATAGTTTTGATGACGGTAGGAATGGGTAAGGAATTTCAAGTGACTAACCCAAGGCTTATAAAGGAAATACTTGAAAATGATTTTTCAAATTCAAATATAGATGCAATGCATGAGATTATTAATGAAGTTACAGCTTCTCATATAGATAAACAAATTATCTATATGGAAGGTATTATTGAGGGAAGGGAAAATTAATATTAATATGTATCTAAAGGAAGAATAGTTGAAAAAAGAGCAGAAAAAATTATAATGGGTATAGGAGCGGTAGGGGTTAAAAAATCTTTTGGGGAGGAAAAGGGAGAGAGGCTTAGTGATTTTAAAGGAAATATCTTAGAAAGGAGTAAGTGTACTGTAGTAGGGTTAGTTTGATGCAGGAGGTGTGGTTATGGAATTGGAAAAGTTGATGCCGTTAATAATATCAGGTATCAGTGCACTTGTAGCAGGAGTATCAGCATGCTATATACGGAAAGCCAATAAATTGATTGCATTACAGCTAGAATCACAGATTAGGGCGAGGATTGATGATGCATATAAAGAAATTTTAAATTTTAAAGATGGAGAATTACTAGATAGTGTTATTGAAAATTATTTTAATGCCTATGATTATGCTTGTAAAAAATATTTGAATAAAGAATTAAACAGAAAAAATTTTCGAGGCATGTATACTCATGAAATTAAAAACTTGTGTACTAAAGAAATCTATGTGAAACAAAGAAAAAATGGAGATTTTCGAGATATAAAAAAAGTTTATGAAGAAATCAAAAAAATAGGAGATAAATAATATGGATAAAAAAATGGGAATTATTGCTGTGCAGTTATCTAAAAATAATTATAGAAAAAGAAGAAAAGGGTTAAAAAAGCTTTCATCAGTCACTACTTTGACTTTGGAAAGTAAAGCGGAGATGATTGCACGCTCTAATTTTGATATAGAAAGTTATGGAACGCCTTGTAAAGGTTGTAATGATGAAATTACAAAAATACTTGAAAAGATAAAAGAAAAGCAAAAAAAGAAAAAGAGAAGAATGAAAATGAGTATTAAAAAATAACGTAAATGAAATACGAAAGAAGCCTCCTAAAAATATTCGACGACTAACTAAAGTGTGGGCAGTCGATTCTCTCACAACTCTAAATTTATGGAATAAATTTTTTAGAGTTATGGTGAAGACCTTCACGGTCTAATTTTTAGGAGGTTTTTTATTACAGAATCAAATTTTTTAATAAGTCTTGAACTTTTGGTTACTTTTTTTCAAGAGAAAAGTATCGGAAAGCATTGAATTTTGTTTCTTTCTCCCTTTGAGGGGGAGAGTCCACGAAGTGGGAGAGGGGGTAGAAAGATGAAGTCAGATATAATTCGTGTTCTATTGATTTATGATGATTGGTGCAGAATGGTGGCAAAAGTTAGAAGTTCTAAAGAGTCCCTCTTTAATACGGGTTCATTTCTCAGCTTGATCTGAGAAACAGAACCAAAGAGGATCAAGAAGGTTTATAATTGTCTTAGTGGAGTAAGTCACGATTGTTCTTGTAGGAACATTACAGTTGAAGCTCAACGACTATAAACTTCGAAGATAGAAGCCCAGAACTTAGCTTTGTCCGCCTTTAAAGCTAGAGGCGGAAACAGGTGGAGTATGAAGGTTACGTACATTCAAAATTTATTTTAGCTACAATCAATTTTGGTATTCGTGAATCGGGAAACTATAAAAAGGGAGAGTCCTGCAAAAACATACTATATATATGGAAACAGAGTAGAGGAAAAAAGCCTTGAATGTGGTTTCTTGAAATTTAGTATCATTAAAATAAAGGTGCTAAAAACAAAAACTTCTAAACCGGACATTTGTCCTGTATCTTTCTCTTCGTTTTTGATAAACTTACTAGGTATTTAAGAAGCGGAGAGCTAAAAAAAACTTGGTAATCCCCACAGTCACAAAAAAGGTTTATAACACAAAAAACATTTTGCATTTTTCAGAAAGTGTGATATACTATTTGGGTTGTGAAAGATAGTTGACCTTAAAACTATAAAACATTACAAGACGGGAGGTGCAATATACAAATGGCATCAAAGTTAAGAATCTATTTAAACGCTTATGATCACAAATTATTGGATCAATCAGCAGCAAAAATCGCAGACGTTGCTAAAAAATCTGGAGCGGAAATCGCTGGGCCAATGCCTTTACCAACAAAGATTAAAAAGCACACTGTATTAAAATCAGTTCACGTTAACAAATCTTCTAGAGAGCAATTCGAAATGAGAGTTCACAGAAGAATGGTTGAGATTAAAGACGCTACTCAAAAGACTATTTCATCTTTAACTGCAGTTAACTTACCAGCTGGTGTAGGTATTGAAATCAAACAAGTTTAATTACTAATGATTTCGTTTTGTTGGGTAATTTAAAAATCACATTTTAGATTGCTTTACAGAATAATACAAGTTGGCAGTAATACGCTGTTTTCTGTAAAAAGAAAATGTGGGAACCACGAGGCAAAGTTGCTAACCAATATATTATTTGATGGAGGTAGACACAATATGTCAGGAATTTTAGGAAAAAAAATCGGAATGACTCAAATCTTCGAAGATGGAAAAGCTATTCCAGTAACAGTAATCGAAGCAGGTCCTAACTATGTTTTACAAAAGAAAACTGTAGAAAAAGAAGGGTACTCAGCTATTCAATTAGGTTTCGGAGAAAAGAAAGAGAAGAACACTACTAAGCCACTTATGGGAATCTTCAACAAAGCTGGAGTTAAATCTCAAAGATTTGTTAAAGAGCTTAAAGTAGACTCAGTAGAAGGTTATGAATTAGGACAAGAGTTAAAAGTAGACGTTTTAGAAGGTACTAACTTCGTAGACATCACAGGTACTTCAAAAGGTAAAGGTACTGCCGGTGTAATGAAGAGACATAACTTCAGCGGAAACAGAGCAACTCATGGTGTTTCAAGAAATCATAGACTTGGAGGATCAATTGGTCAATCTTCAAACCCTTCTAAAGTATTCAAAGGTATGAAAATGATGGGAAGATATGGTAATGCACAAGTAACTGTTCAAAACTTAGAATTAGTAAAAGTTGATATTGAAAACAACTTATTATTAGTAAAAGGTGCGGTTCCAGGACCAAAGAACGGATACATCGTAATTAAGCCAGCTATCAAAAAATAATTTAGAAGGAAATAAGAGAGGAGGACGACAATGTCAGTTTTAAATATATATGATGTTACAGGTACTCAAACTGGTACTGTAGAAGTTAAAGATACAGTATTCGCTATTGAGCCTAATAAAACAGTTTTACACGAAGTGTTAACTGCTGAATTAGCTGCTGCAAGACAAGGGACTGCATCAACTAAGACAAGAGGAATGGTGAGAGGTGGAGGAAGAAAGCCTTTCAGACAAAAGGGAACAGGTAGAGCTAGACAAGGTACTATCAGAGCCCCTCATATGGTAGGTGGAGGAGTTACATTCGGTCCGTCACCAAGATCATTTGAAAAGAAAGTAAATAAGAAAGTAAGAAGCTTAGCTTTAAAATCAGCTTTATCAGCTAAAGTAGCTAACGGAGATATCTTAGTATTAGATGCAGCATTAGATGCACCTAGAACAAAGACAATCGTTGCGTTAACAACTGCTTTAAACGCTACTAATAAGCAATTATTCGTAGTAAATGACTTAGCAAACAAAGAAGACTTCAACTTATATTTATCAGCTAGAAACCTAGAAAATGCAGTTGTATTACAACCAAATGAATTAGGTGTATACTGGTTATTAAAGCAAAACCAAGTAATCATTACTAAGGATGCTTTAACAACTCTTGAGGAGGTGCTAGGATAATGACTGCTTACGATATCATCAAAAAGCCTATCATCACTGAAAAATCTGAAATTTTAAGAAGAGAATTCAATAAATTCACTTTTGAAGTAAATAAGAAGGCTAACAAAATTGAAATAAGAAAAGCTATCGAAACTATCTTTAATGTAAAGGTAACAGATGTAGCTACATCTAACATCAAATCAGTTTCAGCTAGACATGGACAAAAGTTGTACATGACTGCTGCTAAGAAAAAAGCTGTTGTAACATTAGCTGAAGGAAATGCAATAACTTACTTCGAAACAGTTTAATTGAAAAAAATTTTAAAAATATAAGATATTTATAGGTCAATGGAGGTTAATAGAAATGGCAATCAGAAAGATGAAAGCTATGACTAACGGTACGAGACATATGTCTTACCTAGTTAGTGAAGAATTAGATAAAAATGTTAGACCTGAAAAATCTTTGACTGTACCTTTAAACTCAGCGTACGGTAGAGATAACTACGGTCACAGAACAGGTAGAAACAGACAAAAAGGTCATAAGAGAATGTATAGAATAATTGATTTCAAAAGAAATAAATTAGACATACCTGCAAAGGTAGCATCTATTCAATATGATCCAAACAGAACAGCAAACATCGCTTTATTACATTATGTAGATGGAGAAAAGAGATATATCTTAGCTCCTAAAGGATTAGTAGCTGGAGACGTTGTAATGGCGGGAGCTAACGCAGAAATCAAGCCAGGAAACGCACTTAAGTTAAAGGATATGCCAGTAGGAACGCAAATCCATAACATTGAATTACAAATTGCTAAAGGTGGACAATTAGTAAGATCTGCAGGAACTTCAGCTAGATTAGTTGCTAAAGAAGGAACTTACTGTCATATCGAATTACCTTCTGGAGAATTAAGATTAATTCATAAAGAATGTATGGCAACTATTGGTGAGATCGGAAACGCTGAACATCAATTAGTTTCAATCGGTAAAGCAGGTAGAAACAGAAACATGGGAAGAAGACCACACGTAAGAGGATCAGCAATGAACCCTTGTGATCATCCACATGGTGGAGGAGAAGGTAGATCACCTATCGGTAGAAAATCTCCTGTTACTCCTTGGGGTAAACCTACTTTAGGTAAGAAAACTAGAGGAAAGAAAGCATCTGATAAGTTCATCGTAAGAAGAAAGAAGAAAAAGTAATTTGAGAGGAGGCACTGACTAATGGCAAGATCATTAAAAAAAGGACCTTTTTGTGATCATCACTTAATGAAGAAAGTTGAAGCAGCAGTAGCGGCGGATAACATGAAAGCGGTAATCAAAACTTGGTCAAGAAGATCAACTATATTTCCTAACTTCATCGGATTAACATTTGGAGTTTATAACGGTAAAAAGCATGTACCTGTTCACGTAACTGAGTATATGGTTGGACATAAGTTAGGAGAATTTTCACCTACTAGAACTTATTACGGTCATGGTGTAGATAAAAAGAAAAAGAAAAAATAATGTATCAATTAGGATATGATAAGGGAGGTTATACTAGTGGAAGCTAGAGCAATAACTAGATATGTGAGATTATCTCCAAGAAAAGCAAGATTAGTAGCAGACTTAATAAGAGGAAAATCAGCGTTAGAAGCGTTAGATATCCTTGAGTTCGCAAACAAGAAATCAGCAGTAACAATAAAGAAAACTTTATCATCAGCTATCGCTAACGCAACTAACAACCATGAAATGGATGAAGAAAAATTAGTTGTCTCTACAATAATGATCAACGAAGGACCAGTATTGAAGAGAATCAAGCCAAGAGCAATGGGTAAGGCAGACATAATCAGAAAACCTACAGCACACATCGTTGTAGCAGTATCAGAGAAGTAAATCAGGGAGGTAAGACTGTGGGACAAAAAGTAGATCCTAGAGGACTAAGACTTGGAATTACAAGAACTTGGGAATCAGCTTGGTATGCTGGAAAAAAAGAGTACGCAAATTACTTACACGAAGATATGGAAATCAGATCTTTCGTAAAGAAAGCTTACTACCATGCAGGAATTTCTAAAGTTAAAATAGAAAGAACTTCACCTTCGCAGGTTGTAGTTTTAATATTCACAGCTAAAGCTGGAATTGTAATTGGAAGAAAAGGTTCTGAAATCGAATCATTAAAGACAAAGTTAGTTAAGATGACTGGTAAAAAAGTTATCATTAAAGTACAAGAAGTTAGAAACTTCAACAAGGACGCAACTTTAGTAGCAGAGGGAATCGCAACTTCAATTGAGAAGAGGGTTGCTTATAAGAGAGCAATGAACCAAGCTATCATGAGAGCTGAAAAAGCTGGAGCAAAAGGAATCAAAGTAATGATTTCAGGAAGACTTAATGGAGCAGAAATCGCTAGAGCAGAATGGAATGTAGCAGGAAAAGTACCTTTACATACTTTAAGAGCTGACATCGACTACGCAACAGCAACTGCTAGAACTACATACGGAGCTTTAGGAATCAAGGTATGGATTTTTAATGGTGAAGTGCTTCCAACTAAGATGGAAGGAGGGGTTAAGTAATTATGTTAATGCCTAAAAGAACAAAACATAGAAAAAGTTTCAGAGGAAGAATGAAAGGAACTGCTCAAAGAGGAAATACTGTAGCATTCGGAGACTGGGGATTACAAGCCCTTGAACCAAAGTGGATCACTAACAGACAAATTGAATCTTGTAGAGTAGCTATGAACAGAACTTTCAAAAGAGAAGGAACTGTATTTATTAGAATATTCCCTGACAAGCCTATCACAGCAAGACCTGCTGGAGTTAGAATGGGTAAAGGTAAAGGTAACGTAGAAGGTTACGTTGCAGTAGTTAAACCAGGAAGAATCATGTTTGAGGTTTCTGGAGTATCTGAAGAGTTGGCACTTAAAGCTCTTAGAAAAGCTACTATGAAATTACCAATCGCTTGTAAAATTGTAAAAAAAGATGGTGGTGAGAAATAATGGAAGCTAAAGAAATCAGAGGAATAGCTACTGAGGAATTAGTAGTGAAAGCAAAAGAATTAAAAGAAGAATTATTTAACTTAAAGTTTCAACTTTCATTAGGTCAATTAGCGAACACTGCTAAGATAAGAGAAGTTAGAAGAAACATCGCTAGAATCAAAACTATTTTAAATGAGAGAACAGCTTAATAAAGTTAAGTAACTCATTGTACAACGAGGAGGTAGGGTTCTTGAGAAACGAAAGAAAAGTTAGAGAAGGAATCGTTGTTTCGGACAAGATGGATAAAACTATCGTTGTTATGGAAGAAACTACGAAATTACACTCTTTATATAAAAAAAGAATGAAAAGAACTAACAAATTTAAGGCTCATGACGAAAACAACATCGCTAAAACTGGCGATAAAGTAAGAATCATGGAAACTAAGCCATTATCTAAAGATAAGAGATGGAGATTAGTTGAAGTAATAGTAAAAGCTAAGTAATCTTAATTAGTTAGAGATTGAGAGGAGGGTACAACATGGTACAACAACAAACTGTCCTTAATGTTGCTGATAACTCAGGTGCTAAAAAAATAATGGTAATCAGAGTTTTAGGTGGATCTGTAAGAAGATTCGGAACTATCGGTGACATAGTTGTAGCTTCAGTTAAAGAAGCGAATCCTGGCGGAAACGTTAAAAAGGGAGACGTAATCAAAGCTGTAGTAGTTAGAACTAAAAAGGAAATAAGAAGACAAGACGGATCATATATCAAATTTGATGACAACGCAGCAGTTGTAATCAACGACAAAAAAGAGCCAAGAGGAACAAGAATATTTGGACCTGTTGCTAGAGAATTAAGAGCAAAAGACTTTATGAGAATAGTTTCTTTAGCTCCTGAAGTATTATAAGGAAGGAGGCTTAAATCATGGCTAAACCTAAAATCAAATTCGTGCCTACAAAAATGCACGTTAGAACTGGAGATACAGTAATGGTAATCTCTGGATCGGATAAAGGTAAAACTGGAAAAATCACTAAAGTATTTACTAAAAAAGGTAAAGTTTTAGTTGAAGGAATCAATGTTGTTACTAAGCATTTAAAACCTAGCCAAGCAAACCCACAAGGTGGAGTTGTAACTATGGAAGCACCAATTTTTTCTTCAAAGGTAATGATCTTTGATGCAAAAACTGGAAAGCCAACTAGAATTGGATCTAAGGTAGTAGATGGTAAAAAAGTAAGATACTCTAAAGTTTCTGGAGAAACTTTATAAGAAAGGAGGGTAACTAGTGGCTAAATATGTTTCTAGATGTCATACAAAGTATACAAATGAATTAGCTCCTGCTCTTATGAAAGAGTTAGGATTAACAAATATAATGGAATGTCCAAAATTAAACAAAATTGTTTTAAACATGGGTGTTGGAGAAGCGACTCAAAACTCTAAATTAATGGATGCTGCAGCAGCAGACTTAGCAACTATCTCTGGTCAAAAGCCAGTTGTAATTACAGCTAAAATGTCTGAAGCTGGATTCAAATTAAGAGAAGGTCAAGCAATCGGAACAAAAGTAACTCTTAGAGGAGAAGCTATGTACGATTTCATGGATAGATTAGTAAATGTAATCTTACCAAGAGTAAGAGACTTCGATGGAGTTTCTGCAAAAGCATTCGACGGTAGAGGAAACTATTCTCTTGGAATGAGAGATCAATTAGTATTCCCTGAAATCGAATTCGATAAAGTAGATAAGTTATTCGGAATGTCAATATCAATCGTTTCATCAGCAAAATCTGATGAGCAAGGAAGAGCGTTACTAAAAGCATTTGGTATGCCTTTTAAAAAGTAGGAGTAGGAGGAAAAGCACATGGCTAAAAAGTCAATGATCGCAAGAGACGTTAAAAGAGCTAAACTAGTAGATAAATTTGCTGAGAAAAGAGCAGAATTAAAAGCTAGAATTAAGGCTGGAGACGTAGAAGCTGTTGCAGAATTAAACAAGCTTCCTAAGAATGCCTCTCCAGTAAGAAAAAGAAATAGATGTCAAATAGACGGAAGACCTAGAGGATATATGAGAGAATTTGGAATCTCTAGAATTAAGTTTAGACAATTAGCTGGAGCAGGATTAATACCAGGTGTAACTAAATCATCTTGGTAATATCCATTCGATCGTAACATCATATAAGAAACTAGGAAGGAGGATTTGTAGATATGTTTTTAACTGATCCAATTGCAGATATGTTAACAAGAGTTAGAAATGCTAACTCAGTAATGCACGACAAAGTAGATATTCCACATTCAAAAATGAAGGTAGCTTTAGCTGCTGTATTAAAAGAAGAAGGGTATATCTCTAACTATAAAGTAATCACTGATGGAAACAAGAAGAACATCAGAGTATATTTAAAGTATGTAGGAAAAGAAAAAGTAATCAAAGGAATTAAAAGAATATCTAAGCCAGGAAGAAGAGTTTACTCTTCAGCTGAAGATATGCCAAGAGTATTATCTGGATTAGGAATTGCTGTTGTTTCAACGTCTAACGGACTTGTAACAGACAGAGTTGCTAGAAAGACTAATATTGGTGGAGAAGTACTTTGTTACGTTTGGTAAGAAATAACTAGGAGGTGCATTTTAAATGTCAAGAATAGGTAATAAAACCCTAGTTATCCCTGCTGGTGTAGAGGTTGCTATCAATGAAAATGTAGTAACTGTAAAAGGACCTAAAGGAACTTTAACTAGAGAAATTTTTAACGGTTTAACTGTTAAAATTGAAAATAATGAATTAACTGTAGAAAGAGCTGGAGACACTCCAACAGAAAGAGCTATGCACGGAACTGCATCAGCTAACATCAACAACATGCTTGTTGGTGTAACTGAAGGATTCAGAAAAACATTAAACTTAGTTGGTGTTGGATACAGAGCTAAAGAAGCTGGAAAAGGATTAGAAATCGCATTAGGTTTCTCTCATCCAGTATTAGTTCCTGAAGTTGAAGGAATTCAATTTACAGTTGAAAAAGGTAATACTACAATTCATATTGATGGAATATCAAAGGAAGTAGTTGGACAAGTAGCAGCAGAAATCAGAGCAAACAGAAAGCCTGAACCTTATAAAGGAAAAGGAGTTAAGTACTCGGATGAAGTTGTAAGAAGAAAAGAAGGTAAGAAAGCGTAATTTACCTTAACTAAAAGGAGGTAAGTCAGTTGTTTAAAAAAGTTAATAGAAAAGCTTTAAGAAGAAGAAAACAATTGTCTATTAGAAACAAGATCTCTGGTACTGTTGAAAGACCAAGATTAAATGTTTTTAGATCAAACAATAACATATTCGCTCAATTAATTGACGATGTAAATGGAGTAACATTAGTTGCAACTTCAACTATATCTAAAGATGTAAAAGCTGAAGTTAAGCACGGTGGAAACATAGAAGCAGCAAAGTTAGTAGGTAAGAAAATTGCTGAGCTAGCTGTAGCAAAAGGATTAGAAACTGTAGTATTCGATAGAAGTGGTTATGTATACACTGGTAGAGTTGCTGCATTAGCTGATGCTGCTAGAGAAGCTGGATTAAAATTCTAGTAGAGAGGAGGATATATTTTGTCTAAGTTTAAAAGAGAAGAAAAAGAATTTAAAGAAAAAATATTAAAAATCTCTAGAGTTTCTAAAACTACAAAAGGTGGAAGATCAATATCTTTCTCAGTTTTAGCAGCAATAGGTGATGAAAAAGGTAGAGTAGGTTTAGGATTAGGAAAAGCCAACGGTGTTCCTGATGCTATCAAAAAAGCTATAGCTACTGCTCAAAAGAACATGGTAACTATCTCTTTAAGAGGTGCTACTATTCCTCACCAACAAGATGGTGTGTTCTTAAGTACTAAGGTGTGGATGAAGCCTGCATCTGAAGGTACTGGAGTAATTGCTGGATCATCAGCAAGAGAAATCTTAGAATTAGTTGGAGTTACAGATATCTTAACGAAGATCAGAGGATCTAAGAACAAGATAAACGTTGCAAGAGCTACTATCGAAGGATTAAAAGCTCTTAGATCAGCTGAATCAGTTGCAAAATTAAGAGGAAAAGAAGTTAAGGAAATATTAAACTAAGGAGGTAGCAAAGACATGGCAAAATTATTAGTTAGACTTGTTAAGAGTCCGATTGGAAGAAAACCAAGACACATTGCTACATTACAATCTTTAGGTTTAAAAAAAATAGATGATGTAGTAGAACACAACGATACAGCAGATATCAAAGGTAAATTACACCAAATTGGATATATGCTTAACGTTGAGGAGGTAAAATAATGAAATTAAATGAATTACAACCTTCTGTTCCTAGAAAAGATAGAAAAAGAGTTGGAAGAGGTATGTCTTCTGGTACTGGTAAAACATCTGGAAAAGGACACAACGGACAAAAATCAAGATCTGGTTCTGGATCAAGCTTAAGAGCTGGATTCGAAGGTGGACAAATGCCTTTAATCAGAAGAGTTCCTAAGAGAGGATTCTCAAACTTTAGATTCAAGAAAGATTTCGCAATCATTGATTTAGATATCTTAAACTTATTTGAGGCAGGAACTGAAGTTTCTCCAATCATGTTAGTTGAAGCTGGATTAATCAAAAATGTTAAATCTGGAATCAAGTTATTAGGAAGCGGAACTTTAGACAAGAACGTATCAGTTATTGTTAACAAAGTATCTGCATCAGCACAAGCAGCTGTAGAAGCTAATGGTGGAACTGTTACAGTTCACGCTGTTAAGACTTTTAAAGATGTAGCTGGAAACACTGACAAGCACGCTAACAAGACTAAATAAGTTTTATTAGCTTAACCAAAGGGTCTGCAATTTTGCAGACCTTTTGTAATATACAACTAACTGATGTTTCGCACTATTTAAAGCTCTGTAAATATTGAGGTTATGCTTTAATTTTTTTAAAATTTTATATAAAATTTAATATTTTGTTGATTTTAAAGAAAGTAGAGATTTGTTTGCCCGCCGGATGCGGTCAAACTTCTTGGTTTTAAAGGCGTGTACCATCGCAAAAGTTCAGTAACTAATAATAATTAGATTATTTAGAAGATATTAAAAAGAAAAAAAATGTGCTATACTTATAGTATCCGTATTTTTAGGGAAATATATATACTACACACAATTATATTGTGCAACAAGGGGTGGACAGATGTCGTTATATGATCAATTTAATGCCAAGCTCGAGGCTGTAATGAATACGCCTGAACTTAAAAAAAGAATAATTTATACGTTGTTGATGTTTTTAGTAGCTAGGATAGGGACATTAATTCCAGTTCCAGGAGTAGACCTGGACAGATTAGCTTCTATGGTAAATAATAACAGTGTTTTAGGGTTTATAAACATGTTTTCAGGAGGAGCTTTCCAAAGGGTGTCTATTTTTGCACTGGGAGTTATGCCGTATATCAATGCTTCAATTGTAATGAGTTTATTAGCAGTTATTATACCGAAATTAGATGAAATTCAAAAAGAAGGAGAATCTGGAAGAAGTAAGATGACTCAATGGACTAGATATTTAACAATAGTAATCGGTTTTATACAAGCTTTTGGTGTGACTATGTGGTTACAATCTATGGGACTTGTTATGACACCTGGATTTATGTTTGTGCTGACAACTGTAATTACAGTAACAGCCGGTACTGTATTCCTTATGTGGGTAGGGGAGCAAATTTCTATTAAGGGAATAGGTAACGGGATCTCACTTATCATCTTCTTAAATGTAATTGCCAGAATGCCTTCAGGAGTTATTCAAACGATACAAACAATGCAGGGGAATAAATTCTTGATACCTGTTTTAATAGCTGTAGGAGCATCAGCTCTATTAACTGTAGCAGGAATAGTAATATTCCAATTGGCACAGAGAAGGATTCCTATTCACTATGTAGGGAGAGGATTCCAAGGTAAAGGAAATGCTGCAAACAGTAGCTTCTTGCCTGTAAAATTAAACTCAGCAGGGGTAATGCCGGTAATCTTTGCATCTGTAATAATGATGATACCGTCGTTACTGGTAAATTCATTACCATCAACTATGCCATACTATGCTCTGCTAAATAGGATGCTGGGAAGAAATCATCCTGTATATTTAATTTTATATGCAGCATTAGTAATATTTTTCTCATTCTTCTACACGGCTATGATGTTTGATCCGGAAAAAATTGCGGACAACTTAAAGCAGGGTGGAGGAACAATCCCTGGAATCAGACCTGGAAATGAGACTGTGGAATACTTAGAAAAAGTAATAACTAGAATTACTTGGGGGGGAGCTGTATTTTTAGCTGCCATCGCAGTATTACCTGCCTTTATATTCACAGCAGCAGGGTTACCTGTATTCTTTGGTGGAACAGGTATAATCATCGTTGTAGGAGTCGCATTAGACACTGTACAACAAATCAATGCTCATTTAGTGATGAAAGAGTATAAAGGATTTATATAAAAACAAAAAAGGTTCTAAGATGAAAATTCTTAGAACCTTTTTTTATTACGGTAAGAAAGTATCAATATAAAAAATTAATCCTTTATAATATATTTATGGAGTAATTTTTTATTTGATATGTATATAGATTGTCCCTGTTTTTCGATTATCTTTTCTGCGTATAATTCACCTATGACCCTTCTTATATGACGGGCGGTAACTCCCAGATAATCAGCAATCTCTTGAGTTTTAAAGTTATTTATTCTATCCTTGTCGCTAATTTCAACAAGACACGTAACCAATCTGTTTTTTATAGGATAGAGTATGACCTGGGAAAATTTTTTTGAGGTTTTAATTAATTTATCACAGATATCTTTACTTAAAAGACGATAAAGTTCATCTGAAATTGTGATCTCATGGATTTTAATTATGGGGATAGCGATGAGGATACACTCTGTAATAGCTTCTACATTATGATAGATATTCTTTTCCTGGATAAACTCAACATCACCAATGAAATCATAGGGTTTAGAAATATCTAAGAGCATAAAATTGCCTTCGTCATTTAAAAGAAAAACTTTAGCTTTTCCAGAAACTAGGACGTGTAGATATTCACATCTATCCTGAGCAAAATATATAGATTCCCCTTGTTCAAAAAAATGAAGTTCGAGATGGTCTATAGCATTTGGCTTAAATATATGGGATATATTAACTTTTTTAATGTATAATTTTAATTTTTCTATATCATGTATTTTTTTCATAGAGATCTCCTTGCGGACAATTGTCCGCTTGCTTGTTGTTGAAAAACTGTTATACTTCTTTACAGGGGGGAGATAATAATGGAAGGAATTATGATACTTGGATCAGGGATGCTCATAGCAATTATGCTGGGGATAAATGGAAGCCTGGCTAATCTTGTAGGTAATAATATGTCTGTTTTTTTAATACATTTTACGGGACTTATTGTGATTTGTCTAGGGATACTGCTAAAAGGAGAAAAAATAAAATATTCTAAGGAGCTGCCTTTTTATTTTTATTTTACAGGCTTTTTAGGGGTAAGTGTAGTTGCCTGTAATGTGGCCACATTTAAAAATATAGGTATTTCCAATACCATAGCTTTAGGGTTGACAGGCCAGGTTTTTTTTTCGGCATTGATAGATCATTTTGGATTATTTAACCGGGAAAAAAATAAGATAGGGTTACATAAAATAATAGGATTTGTATTTATTTTTGCAGGGATATATCTGGTAGTATAAAAATTATCGATTGAATATAGGAAGAGGTGAAGGATGTACTATTTAATAGCATTTTTGGTAGGCGGTATAATTATATTTCAGATGATGATGAACTCAATACTTTCGTGTAAGGTAGGAAAACTAAATGGAATATTTTATAATTTTTTTACAGGAACTCTGCTCATGGGAATATTTTTTGTTTTTAATATAACCAATTTTAAAGAAGGATTGAGCAAAATTTCTGATGGACAGATTTGGATGTTTGCAGGAGGTATTTTGGGAATATTGATATTATCTATATGTAACTATGCTATTCCCAGGATGACGGCGGTCTATGTTACATTATTTATAATGATAGGACAGTTAGTTACAGGGAATATAATGGAATATATTATAATTGGAAATATATCAATGAAAAAAATATTAGGGTGTACCCTTATACTAACAGGGGTCATGTATGATATGGTCATGGGAAAAGTGAAAAAATCTAAAGCCGAACAATATAATTAAGGTCTATAAATAAAGAAAATTAATGAAGATGACAAAGAAGAGTTAGAAGATACAGAATTATTAAAAAAATAAAACTAAATAATTTCAAATGTTTTTCATAACCGATAACACATTTGTTTTATCGGCTGTAAGTCAATAAAATAAGGGAAATTAGAGAAGTATTTGATTTATTAGTTCTGTTTTAAAAAATGTTTTGAAAAAGCAATAAAAAAATAAAAAAATCCTTGACGAAAAGCTGTAAACGCGGTATACTTCTTCTTGTGCATCAGAGAAATATCTTTGAAGCAGACAACAGGACATTAGCAATTAAATAGAGAAAGAAAGTGTAAATTAAAAACTCAATTGTCGTTTGAAACTTGTTTCAAACAATCGATTAAGGTGTACAGTGGAATGAACCACTATAAAAATAATTATCTTTTAATAGATAGCTAAACTTCATTTATGAAGTTAGGATATAAATTTGAATGTAGAGTTTGATCCTGGCTCAGGAT
>NZ_QUAJ01000010.1 GCF_003391055.1 Psychrilyobacter piezotolerans | reverse complement strand
CACTGAGAGCCATTATAGCCAGTCCCTTATCGATGAAGTTATTCATCAAAAATCCAAAGATTACCAGGGCAAATATAGTAGCAGATTCCTGTAATAATCTTATGTTTTTTAAGGATCTGGATGCATCGAGTTCCATGACCCTGGCTTTTAGATCTCTGGAGACAACCATCTTTCTGCCGTACATAAAATAGACTGTAATTATTAATATAATCAGTGAAATAATGGCTATTGGAGCTGTATTGATTAAAAAATCATTGAAACCTATCTTACCCTCTGCTCCTATTATCAGCTGGGTAGGATCCCCGATCAATGTAGCTAATCCCCCTATGTTGGCCGACATAATGAGGGTCATGATGTATACGAAGGGGTCAACTTTCAGCTGGTTTGCCAGTAAGATAGATACCGGTGCCATGAGTAAGATAGTGGTTACATTGTCCAAAAATGCTGAACAGACTGCAGTTATTACTGCCAGAAGTACCAGTAAGGGAAAGGGTTCTCCCTTTACTAATTGTGCTACCTTTACTGCTAAATACTGGAAGACTCCTGTTTCGGAGATAAAATGAACGATGATCATCATCCCTACCAGCAGGAGTATTATTTCCAGTCTGGAGCCGATGGCATGGAGTGCTTCGTGTTCATTTATGATTCCCACAAGTGCCATGGACAGCCCCCCTAAAAGAGTGGCTATGGGACCTGGGACTTTTTCTGTTATTATCAAATAAAATGTCGTTATAAATATGATTAAACCTATTGCTAATTGCATCTTTCTTTCCTCCTAAATACCTAAACTTATATATGTAAAACTTTTTTGATTATATGTGATCTCAAGATAGTTCCGTAATATTTACCATTTTCAACTACATATATCCTGGTAAATCCTTTATTTACCATGAGCAGGCATATTTCCATTATAGGAGTTTTTCTGTCTACAACTGTTGTTTTTTTTCTGTAAATATCCTGAATTCTGGCTGTTTTTTCATTTTTTAGATATTCCTCAAAGGGTTCCCCTATGGTGAAAAAATCCAAGTCATCCATTACCGAGGTGTAGTCCGGCATACCAAAGGAGATAAGCTCCCTTTCGGTCATCTCTCCCAGGAAATTTCCGTTGTCATCCACTACCGGAAATCCCGGTTTTTCCTCTGTGATAAGCCTTCTGGCTATATCGTCCAGGGTATCATAGGGGCTCACCGGTTTTATTGTGGGGTCCATAACATCTTCAGCTGTGATCTTGTTTTCAATCTTTACATTGATATCACTTAAAAGATCATAGACTTCGGCCGGGCTCTTGGCATTTTTTAGTTTTTCCAACAGGACCTTATCTTTCATGGCTATCTTAGTGATAGAAGACATGATCTTTAAGATAACCTTACTCTTTAAAGTTTCGGCTGTGATCATAAAGAATATTTTTACCAGATCTTTATTTCTCAGATCTGCCATATCACATTCTATGGGCTCCTTCATGATACCTATAGAGATGAGGATATCGTCATATCCATCCACCCTGGCATGAGGTATAGCAATCCCGCTCCCCATAGCAGTAGAAACCTCAGCTTCCCTTGCGAAAACCGATTTTCTGATTAAATCCACAGATTCGTGAAATGTTTTGTCGTATTTAGCCGTATTATCTATCATTTGACCGATGATATCTTCCTTGGTATCTCCTTCTAAATTCAGATAGATACACTTAGGATTCAGGTAACTTGATAATTTCATATATAACCTCCAAATTGTTATTCAAAATCTAATTTTAGATTTTCCAGCCATTATCTTTTCCCAACTTTTCTTTAATGTTTGCCGGGACACAGATTGGGCAGGATTTTTTCTTGCATTTTATTATACAACGCAAGGTCCTATAAATGGAAATAGTTTTTTTAATTACCTTAGCTAAGGTATGGGAACTCCCTTAAGAAAACCTTTTTTTTAAGACAAGAGCCGCTCCTACCCTCCAAATTATTATTCAATATCTAATTCTAATTTTTCCAATCCATTATCCTTTCCCCAGGCTGAAATGATTGGAACAAAATTTATAAAGGCATCTATATCTATTTTACTTATAAAATCTTTTATCAGCATGGCTTCCCTCAAGGAACAAATTGAAATGATTTTTTCTCTTTTTTCTTCACTATGATTTCCTTTAAGGAACCCGATACTGTATCTTCTATGGATTTTATCTATCAGAAATTTTTCAATCTCCTCTTTTTTATCACTTATAATAACCACTTTTACCAGTGATGATCCAAATCCAAATAAAACCACATTTATAGATTTACTGTATACCGTTTGAATGATGATAGCGTATAATACAGCAGTTTTCCCGAAAACAAAACTGGATATAAGCAGGATAAATATGTCTATACAGAGCATTACTTGACTTATCCCTATAAATGGAAATATTTTTTTTTGAATTACCTTAGCTAAGGTATCTGAACTGCCTTGGGAAAACCCTTTTTTTAAGACAAGACCTGTTCCTACTCCCATAAAAACTCCATAATATATGCAGATTAATAATTTATCTGGGGTATCACTCAAAAAATTAAAACTGAAATTATTCATGAGCATTAAAATTAAAGGATAGGTTGTAGAAAGAAGAATTATCTTCCCGGCTTCTTTGTTTCCTAAGAAAATCTTGGCGGAAGAAAGTATTATAAGACAGATAAAATAATATATATAGGTGTAGTTTATAGATATTAACTTACCTATAGTCAATGAGAGTCCTGTTATTCCGCCAACAGTGAGATTGTTAGGCTTTAATATGCAGGTAATGGCAAAGGCCTGAATAAAACAGCCTAAATATACTGTAAGATAATCTACTTTATTTTTCATAATTGCTCCTAAGGTGAAAAACTAGAGGGGGACCCCCTCTAGTTTCAGTATTATTTATCTCTTAAATTGATTTGCGATTCTAGTCTCTACAGTATTTATCTCTTAGACTTTTTAGATATTTAACCCCTGTTCTAACACCTTCCATCTGTTTTACGATTAACTCTTCCAATAGTTCTTCTGAAACTTCATGGGGATAGTAATATTGAAGGGGTTTAATAAAGTCGTAATCAAATAATTGTTTTTCAACCTTAAAAGCTCCTTCACCTACTTTAAAGACTCCGCCCGTACCGGGACTTCTTTTAAACTGTGCACAATATGGATAACACATCTCTAAGTTGATTCTTTTAAGATCTGATTTTTCTACCATTATCTTAAAAACTGCATCCAGGTCAATATTTCCTTCACCGGCAGGGACACCACAAACTACATGTCCATATTTATCACTGGGATCTTCAATTATTATATGGTCTTTGAAGTGTGTTGTTAATGTATATGGAGCCATATTTTCGGCAGCCTGAACAGGTTCTTCCCAGACCATCATAGAATTCCCGAAGTCATAGTGTAACCCTACCCATTGAGAGTTGACTTTTTTCACTACATCCACCAATTCTTCCGATGTTTCATATTCATGGTTTTCCAGTGCGATTTTAATTCTATATTTTTCCAATAATGGAATCAATTTTTTTACCTTTTCTACCCCTTCATCAAAGCATTTAGTATCAAAATCCTGTCTGATTTTTGCAGGATCATATGCTCCTTCAGATCCGCTTTCTACCTCATTTCTTACGTTAGATACGATGGGAATATAGGTTCTGATGATATCAGCACCCAATAGATGTGATACTTCTATCACTTCTTTTAAGTGATCGTATTCTAAGTTTTTTGTGTCGATCTCCACATACATATTGTATTTGTTGATAAGTGCCTTAACTTTCTTTAAATGTTCTGGATCAACACTTCCCAATGTTCCCCAGTTGGGGTCTAAATTATAATCTGGAACGATATTTATTTGAACACCATCCAACCCTAATTCATGTGTAAATTCTATAAATTTAAATATATCCATCCTTCCGTGCTGGAATGAAAGGTGACAGCTTTCTGTTTCTAATCCTAATCTCATTTGTTCCTCCTAAATTTATGTTAATATTATATTTGTGCACTTCTTACAGGTCTTTTAAAATAAGAATTTGCCCGCCATAGGCAGGCAAATTTTACTTTTTCTTTTAACCGGCTTTGTTTTGTTTTTTAATCATTCCGATAAGTATAGTTGTTATTATTATTCCTAAAACAGCAAATCCGATCATGGTAGTGAATACCATTCTGTAACCTGCTATACCCGGATGAGCATCCAACATACTTCCATATAGGGAATATGCAAACATCGATGGTGAGTATCCGAAGATGCAGGCTATAGACATTGCAGCTCCACTTATATGTTTAGGTACTTGGATTTCATTGATAGGTGCAAAGAATACAGCTCTCATGGTGAATATAATTGCTCCGAATCCTAATGTAGCTGCCATTCCCGGATATAATCCCATTTTTGAATGAGGTAACATTATAAATACTGCCATAGATATTGCTGCTACAAGAAGAGCAACTCTTAGATATTTACTTGCTGATTTAAATTTCTTGTCCACAAGAAATCCCCCGACAGGTCCACCGATCATCTTCAGTCCATATTGATTTATGATACCATATGCTCCTAATAATGTAACAGGCATCCCATAGATATCTCTTAAAAATGGAATAAAGTATGTCAATCCACAATATACTGAGTATACAGAAAATATTGTAAATGATACAACCCAAATTTCTTTGGTTTTTATAGCTTCCATAACACCTTTCATAGCTACTACATTTTTATTGACCTTATTTCCGTTTTCATCCTTATCTACTACAATATCATCTTCAATTAAGAAGTATGAAATAATTCCTACGATTATAACCGCTGCTGAATAAAATAAGATAGATCCTTTTAGTGCTCCTGCTGATTTTCCCATTAATGCAAAGATTCCAAGGGCTGAGAATGCGATAATAACGTCTACAACTCCTCTACCAGCTTCTAAAAATCCAAACATTCTTCCCTGCTCTTCGTCATTTCCTAATAATCTCACCGCTTTTAGGAGAACCGGCCAATATGTTACTTCACCAAAGAATGCAAATAATCCCCAACACGCTAAGATTCCATAATAACTTGGGAATGTTGATAGATATACTCCAACTATTCCTATCCCAACCAGCGATAGAGGGATCAATGTTCTTTTGGAGAATCTATCTGAAATATAGATAGATCCTACATTACCAATTGTTTGAACCAGACCGTAAACTGACATGGCTGCACCTATCTGCGTGTGGCTTAAATGCATAAATTCTTGCATAGGCACATAAAACGCATCTTTTAATGATGAAAGCTTATATATTGTCCCCCCTCCAATAACTAAAATGATAAATGTGAACCACTTTTTAAAATTTTCACTCTTTGCTGCCGAATTCCCTAATGCTATACCTTTTCCTGCCATTTTTCCTCCCTTTATTTCTATTTTCGTTTGAACGTTTAGATTATATTACACTTTTTGTGGATTTGCAAGCTTTTTTATGGTTTTTTATGGTTTTTTATGTTTTTTTGTGGGAAAAATGAATAGGGGGTGTGGACTTTAGAAAGAGAAAGGTTTAAATTTTTTAGGGAAAATATATTACAGTAGTTGATTTAATAGTACAGAAAATAAAAAAGAGATAGTTTTCACTACCTCTAATTTTTTATCTCTATTCCGTTTTTTAAATATTTTTTTTTCATGTTTTTATCTAATTTGGAATCTGTTATTATAAAATTAATATCCTCTAAATCACATATTTTTATCAGGGAATTATTTCCTATTTTGCTGGAAACTGCTAAGATTATAACTTCGTTTGCAATCTCTATAAACTTTTTTTGCAGCTGGACCTCTTCCTCCAAAAAATCTGTAACTCCTCTTTTTAGAGAAACTCCTCCTACACTGATGAAGGATTTATTTACCGAAAATTTGTCCAAAGCATTGACTGTATTTTCACCCAAAAAAGAAAATTCCCTTTTATTGTATATTCCCCCTACCAATATAAGGTTTATCCCCTCTTTTTGAACTAATTCATTGGCTATCAACAGGGAATTTGTTATGACGGTCAGGTTGTTGTACTTAACTTTTAACAGTTTTGCGATCTCTATATTTGTAGTGCTTCCATTTAAAGCTATCGTTTCCCCTTCACCTATATATTCTAAAGCTTTAGATGCAACAGCCTGTTTTTCTTCTCTACTTTCATCTTCTCTCAATGTATAGGGAAGGTTGTCTACTTTATTTGTTTTGGCTACAGCTCCTCCATGAACTTTTTTTAGCAGACCTTGTTTTTCTAGATTTTCCAGATCTCTTCTGATGGTTTCCAAGGATACTTCCAATTTTTTAACTAACTTAGAAGATTTTACACTTCCTTCTAAATCCAAAATACTTAGGATTTTACCATATCTTTCGTTTGCTAGCAACGTTATCACCTCTTTGTTATATATTTATGTAGTTTTTTGAGAAATCTTTAACTGATTTTTTGACCTGTATACTGAGTAAAAGTATAGCTAAAAGATTAGGAATTATCATTATTCCTAGTATAGTATCTTGAATATACCATACTAAACGTAAACTGACAAGGGAGCCTATTAAGCTAAAAAATACAAAAATAAATTTAAAATATTCAGCTCTTTTTTTATCCAATATAAAGGTAAGGGTCACATCTCCAAAATACCACTGGGCCAGGATAGAAGAAAAACCAAACAATATCATACTTATTCCTATTATATATCTAAATATAGGATGGATGGATTCAAAGGCTCTCATAACCATTAAAGCCGGTGAAATATCTACTTTATATATACCGGTAGTTATTATTACAAATGAAGTCATTGAACACATTACAATGGTATCTATAAATACCTCTACAATACCAAACAAACCCTGCCTGGAAGGGTGATCGGTGATAGCTGTTGAATGCAATACAGGAGCAGAACCCTCCCCTGCTTCGTTGGAATAAAGACCTCTGGCTATCCCGAATCTCATAGCTGTTCTGATAGAATACCCTGCTACTCCGCCGCCAATCGAGTCAAAATTAAAGGCAGATCTGAATATCACGGCAATTGCCGGGATGATATTATGAAAATTGGTAATAATGATTGCTAAACTCCCTAAAAAATATATTAAAGCCATAATTGGGACTATTTTAGTAGATACAAACCCTAATCTTTTGACTCCTCCGACTATTACTAAGCTCACTAAAACTACCATGATTATCCCGGAAACTAAAGGTTTAATATGGAAAATATCTTTTGCTACCAAAGCAATGGCATTGGATTGAATCAATGCCCCGCCGCTTATTTGGAGGAACATTAAAATGGCAAAAAGAACTCCTGTTTTTTTCATATTCAAACCCTTGGAAAGATAATACATAGGTCCGCCTACAAAACTACCGTCTTTTAATTTTTCCCTGTATATCATACCTAACACAATTTCTGCATATTTTGTAGCCATACCTAATATTCCGGCCAGCCACATCCAAAAAACAGCTCCCGGACCACCTAATACAATAGCTGTAGCCACTCCTACAATATTTCCATTTCCTATACAGCTGCTAAGAGCTGTACACAGAGCTTCGTAGGGAGAAAGCGTCCCTTCACCCTTTGTACTGTCTGATTTTCTGCTGTCCCAAACTTCTCTCATAGATAGTTTAAACCATCTAAATTGAATGAAGCCGGTGAAAACGGTAAAATACAGGCCTACCAATAATAATGTTGCTAAAAGCCAGTTTCCCCAAATTAAATTGGATAAGGTCTTAAATAATTCTTCCATATATAACAATTCTTTACCTCCACATTCTTTTTATTTTTCTCAAATAATAACATTTTTTTCCAAGTTTTTCAACATTTTTATGCTGGTTTTATGTGTTTTTGTGTGTGTTTTGCTTTGTATGTTGTAAAAAAGTACGTTAAAGTCGCTACAGAATGAATGGCTATCTATAACAAGAATTACAATAAAATAAGGAAGTATTTTATTTTAAAATATAACATTGAAAAAAAACAAGAATTAATGGTAAAATATGGGGTAAATTATTAATCTTAGGAGGAAATAAAATTGAATAAAAAGCCTTGGGATAAAGGAATTGCAACAAAAATGCTTACAGAGGAACAGATCGCTGCAAGAGTGGCCGAGTTAGGAGCTCAAATCACAAAAGATTTTAAAGATGTAGAGGAAGATATAATCGTAGTATGTTTATTAAAGGGATCGATTATATTTATGGCAGACCTTTGTAGAAAAATTGAATTACCACTAAAGATGGATTTTATGACTGTATCTAGTTATGGAAATGAATTTGTATCAACGAGAGAAGTAAAAATCAAGAAGGATTTAGATGAAAATATCATGGGGAAACATGTAATCGTGGTAGAGGATATTATCGATTCAGGAAACACATTGAAGACTGTATTAAAGATGCTGGGGCATAGAGGACCTAAGTCGGTATCATTATGTACACTTTTAAATAAGCCTTCTAGAAGGGAAGTTGAGATCGATGTACAATATATTGGTTTTGAAATAGAGGATGAGTTTGTATTGGGTTATGGATTAGACTATATGCAGGAATATAGAAACATCCCTTACGTAGGTATCATGGGGAATTTAGACGAATTAGAAGACTAAGGAGATAAAAAAGAATGAAATATTCAGTAGATGTAATGATCTCAAAGAAAGAGATTGCAGAAAAAGTAGCAGAATTAGGGGCTAGAATAAATAAAAAGTATGAAAACAGTGAAGAGTTAGTATTGATTGCTCTTTTACGTGGATCGGTAATATTTATGGCTGACCTTGCCCGTGAACTAAAATTAGAGAATGTGAGACTGGACTTTATGACTGTATCCAGTTATGGGGATTCTATGACTTCTTCTAGAGATGTAAAGATAAAAAAAGATATAGAGGACTGTATCCAAGGTAAAGATGTACTTATTGTAGAAGATCTGATAGATACAGGATTTACTCTGAGTAAAGTTGTTGAGATTTTGAAGATCAGAGAACCAAAATCCCTCAGTATTTGTACACTTTTAGACAAACCGGCTAGAAGAGAAGCCAATGTTGAGGTAGAATTTTCTGGATTCCAGATCCCAGATGAATTTGTAGTGGGATATGGGATAGATTATGCTGAAAAACATAGAGAACTTCCATTTATCGGAAAAGTAATTATAGAAAAATAAGGTATAAAAAAAAAGGCAGGTAAAAGATGGGATTTAAACATAAAAAAAAATACGGGCAAAACTTTTTGACCAATGCAGGACAGGTTTTAAATAGAATTATAGAAGTTTCAGATGTAAATGCGAAAGACGCTATAGTGGAGATAGGACCTGGTGAGGGAGCGCTTACAGAACTGTTGCTGGAGCATGGGAAAAAAGTTACGTGTATGGAGATCGATACAGATCTGGAAAAGATACTCAGAAAGAAATTTGATACCAACCCCAAGTTTACACTGCTTATGGGAGACGTATTAGAGGTGGACTTTCAGGAGAAAATAGGAGAACCTATAAAGGTGGTAGCGAATATCCCTTACTATATCACTTCTCCAATTATTCATAAATTAATAGAAAATAGAAATATTATAAGTGAAATTTATATAATGGTACAAAAAGAAGTAGCTCAAAGGATATGTGCAAAATCAGGAAGTGAGAGAAGTGTTCTTACTCTGTCTGTTGAATATTATGGTGATGCAGAGTACCTATTCACTATTCCAAAGGAAGATTTCACACCGGTACCTAAGATTGATTCGGCATTTATGTCGATTAAACTTCGTGCTGACAACAAGTATGAAAAGTTAGTAGATGAAGCTACATTTTTTAAATATGTAAAGGCAGCTTTTGCTACCAAGAGAAAAAATATACTGAATAACCTGTCTAACCTGGGATTTAGCAAGGCAGAGTTAAAAGAAAAATTAGCTGCCATAGGTATAGAGGGAAACAGAAGAGCTGAATCTATAACTATCGATGAATATATGGAAGTTATCAGAGTCTTAGAAGCAAAATAATAATAAAAAATTAAGAATGGGGTAAATCTCCATTCTGAATTTTTTATTAATGGGTAAAAGATCGCCATAGGCGTAAGGGAGGTAAAATTATGATGAGAAGTTACGAGTTTTTCATTCAGACTGAAAGAAAACATATAGATTTTATAAATAAAGTAATGGAAGCCTATGAAGGGCTGGGAATAGTCAGAACTTTAGATGCTAAGTTAGGAACGATAAAGATTATATCTACTGAATTCTACGCTGATGAAGTAAGAGGTGTTGTAGAAGATTTAGATGCAAGCGGAGTATATGCTAAGATAACCTATGAGGGACCTTGGAAGGGCGTTTTATAGGAGGCAATAATGGAAAAAAGTTGTCATACGATAGATCACAGAGTTTACTACAATGAAACCGACCAGATGGGACGGGTATATCACTCCAACTATGTTATCTGGATGGAAAAAGGAAGAACTGAATTTATCAGAGATAAAAACCTCTCCTATAAATCTTTGGAAGCAGAGGGGATATTTCTTCCGGTCTCAGATATAGATATAAAATTTTTAAAGGCCATAGAATACGATATGGAGATAAAGATAAAAACTATCTTAATGGATATAAACAGAATTAAAGTGAAATTCAGGTATGAATTTTATGATAGTGATATGCAGACTCTCTTTGGGATTGGAAACACCACAAATATCTTTGTAGATGGTGACGGGGTCCCAAAAAGAGTCGGTAAAGAATTGGTGGAAAAAATAAGAAGTTAACTCTTCCTCCTTGAGAGGAAAGAGTGATATAAAGGAGGAAAAAATGGAAAAATTAGAAGCACTATTAAAATATATAGTTTCAGAAATGGTAAAAACACAAGATGCAATAGACATAACATATGAGGAAAAGAAAGATCTTATTGTATTTAAAATAAGAGTAGCTGATGGTGAATTAGGAAAAGTAATAGGTAAAAACGGTCTGACTGCCAACGCTATCAGAGGTGTAATGCAGGCAGCAGCAGTAAAAGATAAATTAAACGTAAACGTAGAATTTTTAGATTAATTAGGAGGTAAGAACATGGAATTAATTTCAGTTGGAAAAATTTCAGGAACTCACCATCTAATGGGAACAGTTAAGGTTTCTTCAAACTTTGAAGACCTGAGTGTAATAGTGGGATCTAAGGTAATTATAAAAAATACCAGTGGAATGAGCAGAATACTTACAGTAACAAATATAAAAAAAATAAGCCCTAAAAGATTAGCCTTTGATTTTGAGGAGATAACTAATAAAACAGAAGGGACTGCTCTATCTGGATATTCTATCTATGTGAGAAAAGATATCTTAGGATTGGAAGAGGATGAATATTATGCCTCTGACATCATTGGGATGATGGCTGTCACTGTAGAAGGGGAAGAGTTAGGAGAAATTACTGATTTGATGGAAACAGCAGGTCATGATATCTATATAATTGGTAAGGGAAAGGAAGAAATTATGGTTCCTTCAGTGGATGAATTTGTAAAAGACATCGATTTTGAAAAAAGGGTAGTTACCTTTGATCTGATAGAGGGAATGAGACCATGAAAATAAATATTTTGACTCTTTTTCCTGCTATGTTTGCCGGGTTTAAAAGTGAAAGTATAATAAAAAGAGCTATAAACAGCGGGTCACTGGAGATAAATATAATAGACATAAGAGATTATACTACAGATAAACACAATACTGCCGATGACACTCCATTTGGCGGAGGAGCAGGGATGGTATTAAAGGCTGAGCCTATATTTAGAGCACTGGAAAATACCTCTGGAAAGGTTATCTATACCTCTCCCCAGGGTGTGACCCTCCATCAAAATTTATCCAATGAGCTCAGTTCGGAAGAGGAAATAACCATAATAGCCGGCCATTATGAAGGGATAGATGAAAGGGTTATAGAGGAAAAAGTAGATTTAGAGATTTCCATCGGGGACTTTGTGCTGACTGGAGGAGAGCTGCCAGCCATGGTTATAGCTGATTCCATAGCCAGACTCCTGCCCGGTGTGATAAAAAAAGATTCCTATGAACAGGATTCATTTTACAATGGTCTGTTGGATCATCCCCACTATACCCGTCCGGCAGAATTTGACGGATTGAAAGTCCCGGAAATACTGCTTTCCGGACACCATAAAAATATAGAGTTGTGGAGAAAGAAGGAAAGTCTCAAAAGAACCTATCTGAGAAGGCCTGATCTGTTGGAAGGCCGTGAATTTACAAAGGAAGAAAAAAAGCTGTTAAAAGAGATCGTGGACGAACTTTAGAAACCACCCTCTTCCTTTTTATGATTTTCTCCCTGAATAGGGAGAGACCAAAGTAAGATTTTGAGGCAAGAGAGGACATAAAAGATTTTAACAAATAAATATAAAAGATTGCTAAGCAATCTTTTATATTTATCTAGACTAGGTTCCCTGGGGAACCGTTGAGGGAGGGGAACTAATTATGATATATTCTTTAAAAAATAAAACACCAAAGATTGGAAAAAATAACTATATAGCTCCTAATGCTACTTTAATAGGAGATATTGAATTAGGTGAAGATGTAAGTATATGGTTTGGAGCTGTACTCCGTGGAGATATGAGTAAGATCACCATTGGAAATGCCTCTAATATCCAGGACAACTGCACAGTCCATGGAGATGCACCTTACCCTGTTACCCTGGGAGAGGGAGTTACAGTGGGACATAATGCACTTATCCACGGATGCACCATTGGAGACAACTGTGTGATCGGTATGGGAGCTATTTTATTAAATGGTGCAGTTATACCTAAGAATTGTCTTGTAGGAGCCGGATCTGTTGTGGGAGCTAACCTGGAGATTGAGGAAGGAAGCCTGGTAATAGGAAATCCTGCCATAGTTAAGAAAAAATTATCAGATAAATATATTGAATATCTAAAGTATGCAAAGGATGTATATATAAATGATATTGATATTTATACAAAAGAGTTAGAAGAAGTAAAGTAGAAAAACTTAATCACGAATAATACTAATTAAAAGCTAAAATCTTAACATAGATTTAAAAGTCTGATTTTATTATCTGTATCAAAAGAACTTTATTTAGAGGTAATTGGTGGATATTAGTGGTAAAAATAGAAAAGAGGAGAAAAATAAATGAGAGAAAAAATATATTTAGGTTTAGTACACTATCCTGTGTATAACAGAAACCAAGAAACAGTTGCTACATCGGTAACAAACTTTGATATCCATGATATATCTAGAAGTTGTAAAACATATGACGTAAAGGGATATCATATAATCACTCCAGTGGATGCCCAGGTAGAATTAACCAGCAGAGTAATCGGATACTGGAAAGACGGGTTTGGTGGAAACTTCAATAAAGACAGGGAAGAAGCATTTTCTAGCACATATGTAACTGAAAGTATTGAAAAAGCTGTAGAAGAGATAGAAAAGGCTGAAGGGAAAAAACCGGTAATTGTCACAACTTCTGCAAGAGTATATGATAACTCAATTTCATATGAAGATATGAGTGAAAAAATCTATAATGATGACAATGTTTACCTGTTATTGTTCGGTACAGGACATGGTTTGGTAGATGAGATCATGGATAGCTGTACTCATATCTTAGATCCAATCAGAGGTAAGACAAAGTATAATCATCTGTCAGTAAGATCGGCAGTTGCTATAATCCTAGACAGATTATTAGGAGAAAAATAAAATAAAGAAATCCCCCCTGCTGGAATGGCAGGGGATTTTTTTTATTATTTAGAAAATTATACCCGCAGAGGGCATCACTAAATTGTGTATTTTATATTTGTTTAGTTTTTTCTTTTAACCAGTTGACCTCATCTATATTTAAATATGGAGACAATTTATTAAAGGTAGCAGCATGGTAGGTATTGATCCACTCTAATTCATCACTATTCAATAGAGATGGATCGATAGAATTTATATCAATGGGGAAGAAAGATATAGTTTCAAATTCATAAAAAGTCCCGCTTTCATTGGTAAAAGCTTCTTTTACTATAACGGTGTTTTCAGTACGGATACCATGTCTTCCTTCCTTATAAACACCAGGTTCGATAGTTAAGTTCATACCGACCTCTAAAGGAAGGTCATGACTTTTTCTCACAGAAAAACCTTGGGGACCTTCGTGAATATTCAGAAAAAATCCAACTCCATGGCCGGTTCCACACTTATAATCTATTCCTTCTAACCATAGCGGGTATCTGGCCAGCATATCCAATTTATAACCGGTAGTCCCCTTTAAAAATTTAGCCCTGCTGAGATTAATTACACTCTTTAATACCAGAGTAAAGTCTTTTTTCTGCTCAGGTGTGATCTCTCCCAATGAAAATGTTCTGGTGATATCGGTAGTCCCGTTGAGGTACTGCCCCCCTGAATCAACCAGTAAAAAATCACGAGAATCCAGGGTATATGTATTTTTTTCATTGGCCTTAAAATGCATAAGGGCTGCATGATCTTTGTACCCGGCAATGGTATCAAAACTTATACCCTTAAATCCATCGATCTTTGATCTTTCATTTTTGATAATATCTTCCACATCCAGTTCGGTGATAGGAGTTTCTTTAAAATTTTCTTCAATATGTTTAAACCCTTTTAGGAGAGCTATGGAGTCATTTAAATAACATTCCCTTGAATTTTGTATCTCTACCTCATTTTTAACAGCTTTTAAATAGGCAGTTATCTCTTTATCATGGATAATTTTATTGTTTTGAAGCAGTGACTCTATATAAATACTTGTTCTTTCCGGACTGAGATAGATATTCTTATTTTTTAAATTAGACAGGTCAGCAGTAATCTCATCATAGGATTTTAAAACTATATTGTTTTCTTTAAGGTATAATTTGGTTTCTTCATCCAGCTTATCCCTGTCTATAAATAGAGTAGTCTTGTCATCCTCAATAAGTGCATATGCATAGAAGGTAGTATTGTTTAATACATCACTTCCTCTCAGGTTAAAAGTCCATGCAATATCATCTAAAGAACTGAGGATATAGCTGTCAGCCCCATGGGAGTGATAGATTCCACGGATAATATCAATTTTTTCAGAGGTGGATTTTCCGGCATAGGAGAGGTCGTGAACAAAGATATTTTCCTTTGGGAAACTAGGTCTGTCATCCCAGATAGATTCCAACAGATCATACTGAATTTTAAAGTTATCTTCATCAAATCCTTTTTTTAATTCATTGTAGGCAGAAACAGAGATGACCTTTCCGTCAAATCCAATAATACCATCTTTTTTGACAACACTTTTCAACCATTCAGGGTAGGTAGGTACTCCCTCTTCAGCCATTTTAAAAAGATCAAAGCCGCTTCCTTCAAGTTCTTTTTCAGCCTGTATAAAGTATCGGCCGTCTGTCCAAAGGCCGGCAGAATCAGAGGTGATAACTGCAGTCCCGGCACTGCCTGTAAAGTTGCTTATCCATCTCCTGCCTTTAAAATATTCTGCTACATATTCACTCTGGTGTGCATCTGAACTGGGAATAATATAAGCATCTATCCCATTTTTACTCATTTCATCTCTAAGTTTTAAAAGTTTATCGTTTAACATCTGTACCTCCCTTAATAATTTTTAGTGTTTACACAATCCATACAAAATTTTATTGAATTTTAATCTACCTAAAATTATCTGTATAGACAAAGGTAGGAAATTTCATCCTCTACTTTTACTAAAAATGAACTATCTGCCTCCACTTCAAAGGTATTTCCTGCTTCCACTTCCTCCCAGTTTTCATTTCCAGGTAACTTTACCGTCATCTTACCGCTAGTTACGGTCATATATTCCTTCTTAGAAGTTCCAAACTTATATTCTCCAGGAGCCATAACTCCTATTGTTGCCGGTCCTTCACTATTTTCAAAACTAATAGATTTTACCTTCCCATCAAAATATTCATTTGTATTAAACATTAACCTTCCCCCTTGTTGTCTATTTAGACATTTTTTTTGATTTTTCTGTACACCTTTTCATAGCCGTAATCACTGCATTCCTAAGTCCTTTTTCCTCCAAAGCCGTTACAGCCTCTATCGTTGTTCCCCCGGGAGAACACACCATGTCTTTAAGCTGGCCAGGATGCATTCCAGTTTCCATTACCATTTTAGCCGCTCCCAATACTGTTTGAGCCGCCATCTTATAAGCCTTATCCCTTGGCATCCCATCAAGGACTGCTCCGTCAGCCATAGCTTCTATAAACATATAGACATAAGCCGGTGCAGATCCGCTTACAGAAGTAACTACATCCATAAGTTTTTCCTCCACAACCTCGGTCCTTCCAAAACTTTCAAAGATTCTTAGCACTTCTTCTAATTCATGAACTTCGATTAGCTTGTTGGGAACCATAGAAGACATCCCCTCACCCACTAGAGCAGGAGTGTTAGGCATCACTCTAACCACCTTTATATTTTTTCCAAAAGCTGTTTCGGTACTTTCTATACTCTTTCCTGCGGCTATGGTAACAACAATCACATCGCTTTTAACTGAGTCTTTTATCTGTGAAATAACTACACCGTATAGATTAGGCTTTACAGCAAGTATCAGAATATCGCTTTCCCTCGCTACTTCTAAATTATCGGTGGTGGCAGCAACTCCGTATTTATCCGCTGCAGCCTCTAAACTTTTTTTATTCAGGTCGGATACAAGTATGTTCTTTCCTGGAAATATCTCTGCCCTTACTACCCCACCAATCATTGCCTGTGACATATTACCACAGCCTATAAAACCTATTTTCTTCATTGTTCTCCTCCAATTCTTTTTCTATTTTGTCTAAAACTCCTGTTCCGTTCTTTCTATTATCTCATCCTGAAGTGCTTTATCAAGATTCCAGAAGAAATCACTGAAACCTGCCACCCTTACAATAAGATCCTTGTATTCTTCAGGGTTTTCCTGTGCTTTTAAAAGTATATCCCTGCTGATTATATTGAACTGAATATGATGACCGTCTAATTTGAAATATGATCTCACCAGGTGAGCCAGATTATCCAGACCCTGCTCTCCCTCCACCATAGAAGGGGTAAACTTCTGATTAAGAAGTGTTCCTCCTGTTATCAGGTGGTTCATCTTAGAAGCAGATTTTATAACTCCTGTAGGTCCTACCTTATCTACTCCCTTAGATGGTGAGATTCCGTCTGCCAGGGGTTTATTTGCCCTTCTACCGTCTGTAGTACCTCCTATTACTGCACCAAAATACACATGACAGGTGGTAGGAAGCATGTTTATTCTGTGTTCTCCACCGTTACAGTTAGGTCTCCCGTTTACTTCATTATAGTATGCATAAAATATCTCCTGCATGATGTCATCTGCGTAATCCTCATCATTTCCATATTTAGGAGTTTTGTTAACAACCAGGTGAAGGATATCCTCGTGTCCTACAAAATCATCTTTTGCAGCTTTTAGCAGTTCCCTCATGGACATCCTTTTTTTATCAAAAACATTGTATTTGATGGATGTCATCATGTCTGCAATATTACCTATACCTACTCCCTGGATATACGAGGTGTTGTATCTCGCTCCCCCTGCATTGTAGTCCCTACCCTTTGTGATGCAGTCATCTATGATTACAGACAGGAAGGGTACTGGCATCTTTGTTGCATAGAGTCTTTCAATTATCCTGTTTCCCTTTACCTTAATATCGATAAAGTGCTTTAGTTGTTTTTTATAAGCTTCAAACAGTTCTTCATAAGTAGAAAAAGTTTCCGGATTTCCTGTTTCTATCCCCAGTTTTTTGCCGCTCATAGGATCCAGTCCATTGTGAAGGGTTATTTCCAATATTTTAGGAAGGTTCATATACCCTGTAAGGATATAAGCTTCCTTACCAAAAGCTCCAGTTTCTATACACCCGCTGTTTCCACCGCACCTTGCATCCTCTACGGTCTTTCCTGCAATAAGCATCTCCTGGATTACAGCGTCTGTATTATAAAGTGCCGGCTGCCCCCATCCTTTTCTTACTACTTCCAGGGACTTTTTCAAAAATGCCTGAGGAGTTTTTTTACTTATATGAACATTTGAGCTTGGCTGCAATAACTTCAGTTCATCCATTACCTCCAATATGATGTAACTTACTTCGTTGACACCATCCGATCCGTCTGCCTGGACCCCGCCTGTATTAAGGTTGGCAAAATCTGTATAGGTCCCGCTCTCTTTTAGAGTAATTCCTACCTTAGGAGGTGCCGGCTGGTTGTTGAACTTTATCCACAGACACTGCAGCAGTTCCTTGGCTTTTTCAGGATCCATGGTCCCTTCATCTACTTCCTTCATATAAAATGGGTTTAAGTGCTGGTCCAGTCTTCCTGGAGAAAATGAATCCCAGGGGTTTAGCTCACTGATTACGCACAGGTGGATGAACCAGTACATCTGGATAGCCTCTTCAAATGTCTCTGGAGCATGGGCAGGTACTCTGCCGCATCTCTTTGAGATACCTAAAAGCTCCTCTTTTCTTATAGGGTCCCTCTCCTTCCCTGCCATCTCCTCAGCCAGTTCTGAATAACGTTCTCCCAATATCATTACCGCATCACAGGCTATACTCATTCCCTCTAATTGATGTTTTCTGTCCAGGGCTTTTTCGTCGGTGTGAAAGTCCAAGGAATCTATGGCTTTCTGTATGTCGCCTTTAAAATCTAGAAACCCCTTTGTGTATATCTTCCCGTCTGCCACTGTGTGACCTGGTCCCCTCTGCTCCATGAATTCAGTAAAGATCCCTGCCTGATAGCAGGAGTTCCATTCATCTGTTACATTGGCTAGTATAGAGTGACGCATAGATCTTTTTTCCCAGTGAGGAATTATTGTTTCTCTTTGGATATTCTTTGCTTCTTCAGATACCTTAAAAGATATCTTTTCTCTCTGGTTCATAACCTCAAAATCATCTATAGTATGACAACATAGTTCCGGATAAGTAGGAGTAACTGCCGGCTTTTCTCCTCTTTCTCCCACAATTAACTCCCCTTCATTTATACACAGCTCTTTTTTGCACATTAACTCCTTTAGTACCAGGGCTCTTAGTACCGGGGTAGAGACACTTCCTTCATATTTTTTATAGACTTCATCTACTATGACTGCTCTTTCCATTGATATTCTAGGCACTGCTTCTACACTTTGCTTTCTAAGTTTTTTTATTCTTTCTGTCATCATGATTATCCCCCTATTTTTACTTTTATTCCTGCTGTTCTAAATTTTTCGGCTATTTCTCTCATCTCACTGTCAGATGGTTTTTCTTCTCCTGTTAATTTGTATTCTTTAGCTAATTTGTTATACTTATTCATGCCTAATTTATGATAGGGAAGTAGATTTACCTGGAGTATATTAAGTTCTGATAAAAATTCCACACAATTATCTACATGCTCCCTGTCATCATTTATACCTTTTATAATCGGCATTCTTACATATATATTCTTACCCAGGCTGGATAATTTTTTTAAATTTTCCAATATCAATTTATTGGATACCCCGGTATATTTAATATGTTTTTTCTCATCAAATATCTTTAAATCATATAAAAACAGGTCTACCTTATCATGAATTTTATCTATTTTTTCCCAATCCGAATAACCACAGGTATCAAGAGTAGTATTGATGTGGATCTTCTTACACCTCTTTAAAACTTCATTTAAAAACTCCCCCTGCATTAAAGGTTCTCCTCCTGAAAAAGTTACCCCACCTCCTGATTCCTCATAAAAGGGGATATCTTTTTTTATCTGAACAATAAGTTCATCTACATGAACTTTTCTCCCCACGTGTTCTTTGGCGTCACTTATACAAAATTCAGCACACCTGCCGCAAGATTTACACTTTTCCAGTTCTACAAAGGGGTTTCCATCCTTTAGCTTTATAGCCTCCTCTCTGCATATTTTTATACACCTGCCACAGTTTGTACACTTATCTTCACAAGACATGATCTCTTCTTTTAAGCTTATACTCTCTGGGTTGTGGCACCACCAGCACTTTAACGGGCACCCTTTAAAAAATATAGTAGTTCTTATCCCGGGTCCATCATGAACTGAATATTTTTGAACATTTACAATTGTCCCTTCCATTTTTCCTCCCCTTTCAGAAGTATTTATTTTATACCGAGAGTATATAACATTTTTTTCACTAAGTCCAACTTTAAATTCATACATATAAACGCTTCGTTTATATATATAAACGGAGCATCTATTTTTAATATCATTAAATAATCTCAAAAATAGTCTGCAAACATAATATTAATAAAATAAAAAAGCAACGTGACGTTGCATCCAAACAAGCGTAATTTAGGCTTTTACAATATTTTATTTCATAAATTTTATCTCAAAATTCTATGCCTATATAGTAAACTAATAGTATTATGCCCCTTGCGGGTATAAAAAATAACAAAAAAACCTGTTTTTTAAAACAGGTTTTTGGTTATTTTTTATAGATGTTAGGTGTTCCTACAGCTATTATTCTTGTTTTCTTACTTGTATTATTCCCCCAGTTATGAAGAGACTGGGAGCTATAGTGTGCGCTATCTCCCGGGAATAGAGTTTCCTCCCTGTCATCCATCACAAGGGTAAGAATCCCTTCCAATACATATATGAATTCCTCTCCCTCATGGGAGTATCCCTTTAATCTTTCCTGTTTCTCCTTTGGCAGAATATCTATCATTCTTGGTACCATATCCTTATCTGTAAGGTTATTACTCAAATGGTAATGGACAAACTGTGAATTAACCAATTCATAAACTTCTTTTTCATACCCCCGCATTATTACTTTTTCTTCATTTTTTACTTCCACTTCACGAAAAAAATAAGTAAGTTCTACACCTAGTTCCACTGAGATTCTTTGAAGTACATCCACCGATATAGTTGTAAGGCCTCTTTCCAGCTGGGATAAAAATCCAGCAGATAGATCTACTGTTTCTCCCAGACCCCTTAGTGTCATTCCCTTATTTATTCTCAATTCTTTTATTTTTTCTCCTATATTTTCTCCTATATTCTCTAACATATATACTCCTTATGGGTCTTTACTCTATGGCAACAGTATACTAGATATATATACAAAAGTCTAACGTTAAAATATTAATTCTATCATGGACAATACTCCGATTAAAAATTTAACGATATGATACGAAGGTGTCAAAATAAACAATTGGAACATTCAAAACTAAAGTTAATAAAATCGACCTTAAAAGGACACTAATTCTAGTGTCCTTTTATTTGGTGTTTTTTCTTATTTTGTCTTCGAATTTCTTGGAATTTTATCTGCGATCATTTGATTTTTTTATAGAAATAAAGTTTATTCTAAAAAAGGATTTTGTTGATTTTTCAGAATAAATTAGAAGCCATTACTTTAAATTTAGGAGGGGAATATGAAAATTAATAAGATTTTTGGTTCTGGTGCAACAATTTTAAGGTAAACTGAAGTTAAGTTATTTGTTTTGCAGGAAAGTTTATTCAAAAGCAGGGGGATGGAATATCTATGATAGATTTGTTAAAAATTTTGGGAGAAAATGAGATCGACAAGATCTTGGAATATGGATGTCTCAATGGCAGTTTTTTTGGAGGCTATATCTGAAAAGGAATGTATCTGATATGTGCTCCCATAAGGACGTGTGATATCTCTGCCGGCGGAAGATTTCTGACTGATAAAAAATTTAGATGTGTCATTTAAGTTTATAGATATTACACTTTCCAGGAGCAGCGGTCCTATTTTACCTGCTTTATAAATGCTCTGGAGGATTACAGATGACCTATCCAAAGTTAACGATAGATTTAAAAAAGATTGAAGAAAATACCCGTGAGATGGTGAGACGGTGCCGGGCAAGAGGAATAGCTGTAGCCGGTGTCACAAAGATGGTTTGCGGAAATGAAATTATAGCAGATGCCCTAGTGGATGCAGGAGTTGAGGTTTTAGCCGATGCAAGGATTGAAAATCTTAAAAAAATATCTGATCTCAAAGTGCCGAAGATGCTGATCAGGATTCCTATGGCCAGTCAGGCGGAAAAAATAGTGAAGTATTCAGATATCTCTCTGGTTTCTGAAGTGTCCACTATAAAAGCACTTGGAAATCAGGCTGTTATACAAGAGAAGGTATATAATATAGTCTTAATGGTGGATCTGGGCGATTTGAGGGAAGGCATATTTTATATGGATGAAATATTTGATGCAGTGGAAAAGATAAAGGAGATTGCCGGAATTAGACTCCTTGGAATAGGAAGTAACTTGACCTGCTATGGAGGTATTCTCCCCACAGAAGAAAATTTAAGGAGATTAATTGAAATTAGATCTACATTGGAAGATAAGTTTGCTCTGACCCTGGAGATCATCTCTGGAGGGAATTCAGGAGCCCTCAGTTTATTTGAAGATGATTCACTACCAGAGGAAGTTAACCAGTTGAGACTGGGAGCTTCACTGCTGCTGGGAATAGGTTTGGATGATAAACCTGTCAAAGGCCTCAATGTGGACACATTCAGATTAGAGGCTGAAATAGTGGAGATCAAGCTTAAACCCTCTGTTCCTATAGGGGAGGTTGGTCTGGATGCCTTTGGAAAAGTGCCTGTTTTTATAGACAGAGGCATCAGAAGACGGGCTATATGCGCCCTGGGAAAACAGGACATCTTGCCGGACTACCTGACTCCCATAGATGAAGATATTATTGTTTTAGGTGCCAGCAGTGACCACCTTATCCTGGATATAACAGACTCTTCCAAGGAATATTGTGTAAATGGCAGGGTGGAATTTAATCTGAGTTATGGAGGATGCCTCTCAGCCATGGCTTCTGGATATATTAACAAGGTATTTATATAGATAATTGTAAAAGTTATTCAGCCGGCCCCGTGAGCCGGCTGTTTTATATACTTCTATGATCTTTTCAACTGAAAAGACCACCTTAATCTGCCCTATCTAATTTCCTAAGATTCCAGCTTTTAATTTTCTGTCCACAGGAGTATCTCCTATCCACAGCTGGATCAGTCTTTTACTGAACTGGTCTCCCTCTATAGATTTAATCAGCCTGTTATTTTTATAAACTTCTACCCCTGCACCGGGGATTATATTAAAAATAAATTTATCTCCCCTTATGATTTCTTCATTGAATGTAGATAAAAAAGTATCTATCTCTTCCTGCAGTTCATCCATCTCTTCTCCGGTGGATGAACTTCTCAATTCAGCCCTGAGGGCACTTTTTAATAATTTGCGGTTGATCCAGCTGGTTACAATATGAAGATGCATACTCTTAATGGTGTTGGAGTTAATTATAGATGCTGGATCATTTGTAGGGGTAACAACATATAGGGAACCTACATATATATCTATAAAAAATTTATTTCTGGTTCCGGCACCATTTAAAAAAAGCTTCTGATTATGAACTTTAATTTTATCCTTTAGAAGAATTCCGTTGACTGTTCTGGTGTATGAAAATGTAGAAAAAATAAATAAAAATAATATAATTTTTTTCATATAAAACTCTTTAAATTTACTCAAAGGTCATCCCCATTATATATGAATCATAATATTTACCGTCAGCAAAGAAATTTTTCCTGATTGTTCCTTCCAGTTCAAAGCCTAATTTTTTATATAGATCAATAGCGCTCCTGTTATCTTCCCGGACTTCCAGATTAATTTTTTTTATTATATTATTATCTCTGGCCCACTCAATAAGGTGAGACAGGAGGTTGTATCCGATTCCATTGCCCCAATAATCCTTTAATACACTTATCCCAAATTCACCTGCATGCCGGGTCCTCTGATGATTTCCTCCTCTAAACTGCAGGTTTCCTATGAGAATTCCATCCAATTCTGCAATGATGGAGTATTGGTTATCAGAATCCATGAAATTGCGGATAGATTTAGTCTGATCTTCTAAATTGAGATCTAACTCCGACTTAGAAGCTCTCAGATAAGTGGATTCATCTGCTAAAGTATTTCTGTAGTTTATAAAATTTTTAGCATCTGCAGGATCCATCTCCCGAATTAAGTATTCCCTCTTATCTTTTAAATAATATTTTTTCATATTGATATTCCTCCAATTAATTTTGATTCTTCATCCTGGGTAAACTGGTGGGTGTAAAGGGTGAAGTAGGTTCCTTTTTTATTCATTAAAAAGTTATGATCTCCTTCTTCTATAATATTTCCATTCTTTATGACTAAGATTCTGTCGGCATTAATTATGGTTGAGAGTCTGTGAGCAATTATAAAGCTGGTTCGTCCGTGTAAAAGGATGTCGGTAGCATCCTGAATGATCTTTTCACTTTCTGCATCGATAGAGGATGTAGCCTCATCTAAGATGAATATACTGGGATTTTTAAGGACAGCTCTGGCAAAGGAGATCAGTTGTTTTTGTCCGGTAGAAAGGTTATTTCCCCCCTCTCCTACTTCTGTATCATAACCATGGGTAAGTTTATGAATAAAATCGTGTGCTTTCACTAATTTGGCTGCTCCTACGACCTCTTCAAATGCCGCATCCCTCCTGCCGTAGGAGATATTATCTTTTATAGTGCCGCTGAATAGGTGAGGGGTCTGAAGTACATAACCTAAGTTATGATGGAGCCAGCTTTGGGATCTTTTCCTATAATCTATACCATCTATAAGAACACTTCCCTCTGTTGGCTCATAAAATCTGCATGCAAGATTTACGATTGTGGATTTTCCAGACCCTGTTTCTCCTACAAGGGCTATGGTTTCTCCAGAAGATATCTTTAGGTTGAAGTTTTTAAGGATAAGTTTCCCGTTGTTATATCTAAAATTGACATTTTTGAATTCAACATTCCCATCTATTTTTTCCCAGTTATGAATTTTTTTCTCACAGATGTCCCCGTATTTTTCTATTATTTCCTCAGAATCTTTAATTTCAAGGTTGGAATGGATAAGTTCTAATACCCTTTCAAAAGAGGCATGAGCTGACTGCATTTCAGCAAAGACTCGGGAAAATTCTTTTATAGGATTGAAAAACATCATAGTATAATTGATGAAAAGAACCAGGGTTCCAACACTGATCACTCCATTTGAAATAAATTTTTGGCCGACTCCTAAAACTGCCACAAGTCCGACACTATTGAGTCCTATAACCATAGGAAGGTAAATAGCAGTTATCATAGCTGCTCTCACAGAACTTCTATTCATTCGAGAGGTTAAATTTTCAAATTCATGGATATTTTTTTCTTCATTTACCAGGATTTTAGATGTTTTAGCCCCTAAAATACCCTCGTTATATGCCCCGGTTATAAGGGAATTAATTTTTCGAACATCTCTTTGTGTTCTCAAAATTTTGGTCTGGAAATAGATACTTATCACAACTAAAACCGGGAGCAGAAAGACGAGGACCAGGGCAAGTTTATAGTTTAGTCTAAACATCATGACTAAGATCCCGCTGAGAAACCCGATACTCCAGATCATATCTACGAATCCCCAGGCTGCAATTTCCCCTATTTTTCTAATATCAGAGGTCATCCTTGCCATTATCCATCCATCGGCATTTTCATCAAAATATGAAAATGACTGGTATTGTAATTTTTCAAAAGCCTTTTCCCTGAGGGAGTAAACCAGTGCCATCTCGACTTTCCCCCCCAGGGAGATAAATAGATAGACTAAAATTAATAAACTCATGGTGATCCCCATATATTTTATTAAAAATAAATTTATTCCCTGTATACTTCCCCGGAGGATAAAATCATCTATGGCAATTTTCTGCATGACAGGGAGATAAACTTCCAGGCCGGAAATAGCAATTATACTGATAAAGATCACAGCAATCGTTCCCTTAAAGGGGTTTAGAAACAACCATATATTCTTTATGATGTTTATAGATGATCTTTTATTTATAGCTTCCATCATTAAATCCCTTCCTTCATCCCGTCTTTCTGGATCTTTAAAATTCTTTTATAGAGGCCGTCTCTATCCTTTAATTGATTATGAGTACCATAGGCACTAATTTTTCCACCTTCTAAGACCATTATTTTATCGGCGTCCATAATGGAGGAGATCCTATGGGAGATGATTATTGTTGTTGAAGAACTGTGTTTTTTCTTGAGCTCCCTTCTGATTGAGGCATCTGTTTCTATATCCACTGCACTTAGGGAATCATCAAAGATTAATATTTTATGGTTATTAATAATGGTCCTGGCAATGGCTATCCTTTGTTTCTGGCCTCCTGAAAGAGAAACTCCTTTTTCTCCTACCTGGGTCTCATATCCCTCTTTAAAATTCAAAATTCCTTCATGGATGGAGGCAGTTTTTGCAGCAGTAAAAATATCACAGTCATCCAGGATTTTTTTAGTGATCCCGATATTTTCTCTGACATTTTTTGCAAAGAGAAAGGTTTCCTGCAGGACCAGGCCAATGTTTTTTCTTATCCATTTTTTATCGATCTCCTTTAACTCTACACCATCAATTTTTATAGAACCGCTGTCATAGTCGTATAACCTTGTAATCAGGTGGATAAGGGAGGACTTTCCGCTTCCTGTAGGTCCTAATATACCTAAAGTTTCACCTATATCTAAATCAAAAGAAATTCCGTTTAATATAGGTTTATCTATATAGGAAAACCTAACATTTTCAAAGACTATCTTCCCTTTGATTTGGGGTTTCTTTAAGTTTTCATTTTCATTAAAATCAGTCTCGCTGTCTAAGATCTCCTCTATTCTCTCAAAGGAGATACTTGCCTTGCCAAAATCACTGAGTATCCGTCCCAAATTTCTTACAGGAAATTCCAGCTGCCATACATACATTCCAAAAGCGATGACAGTCCCCATAGTAATAGTTCCGCTTACAGCCCATTTAATCCCCAAGAAAAGCACCAAACCCATCTGTACAAAGGAAAAAAATGACGAAATAGGCCAGTAGTAGGCAAATAACCGGATAAGTTTATAGGTGACATGACTATAATGTTTATTGGAACACCGAAATTTTTTTATCTCTAAATCTTCACTGGCAAAAGCCTTTACTACCCGGACCCCGTGGATATTCTCCTGGAGGATAGTCGATAACTTAGCTTCAGCTTCGTCGGAGATTTTAAAATATTTTTTTACAACAATAAAAAAATACAGGGAAAATATAAACATCAGGGGAATTATAGATAACACAATGATGGAAAGTTTTAAATTTAAATTAATGAGTATAAAAAAAATAATTATAATCATTAAAATAATATTTACTACTTCAACCAGCTGTATGGCCAGAAATTTTCGAATTGTTTCTACATCGGAGGTGCACCTTTGGAGCAGATCTCCTGTTTCTACCTTATTAAAATAACTGTATTTAACATTTTGAAGCTGGGTATACAGCTTATCTTTGACGGTCTTTACTATGCCTTCAGAAGCTATGCTGGATAATTTTCCTTTAAAATATAGACAACCACCCTGAAAAAAAGCAACGAAAAATATAAGAATACCTGTATTTAAAAGACTTTTTCCTACGAAAAAATCCATGGATTTCTCAAAATAGGAGTCTGAAAGATCAAAGTTTTGTATTATAATATCTATTATATATTTAATGATAAGGGGGGTTAACAGGGAAAATACAGTAGCTCCAAAAACAGCAAGGGTGGAAAGAAAATAAACCCTGCGGTATCCCTCTGTATAAGTATAGATTTTGTTTAAATAATTCATTGTAACCTCCTTGTTGATAAGCAGAGTATACTATGTTTTTTGACCCCTTCAAAATTTAATGGCTGGGATGAAATAATTATTTAAGACCGCAAAAGATCGATAATCAGAGGATATAATATTTTATAAAGATAAAAAAGGTGAGAAAAAATTAATTTTCAATTTTTTAATTGTTATGTAATAATAAATATAGTAAAAACAGGTTCTAAAATAAAGAGAATAAAATATTATAAGTAAGAATATCAGGAGGAATAAGATGTCAGCAGATATAATAGATTACGAAATTAAAGGTGAAGGAATCCAGTTAGTGGAGATAGAGTTAGATCCCGGGGAGGGAGTGAGAGCAGAGGCAGGAGCTATGACCTACATGGAAGACGGAATAGATATGCAGACAAAAAACAAGGGTGGACTCTTTGGCGGTTTCAAGAGAATGATAACTGGGACGAGTTTCTTCATCACAACATTTTTAAATGAAGGGAATCAAAAATCAAGAGTTGGATTTTCTGCACCATACCCGGGGCAGATAATTCCCATAGATCTAAAAAAATTCAACGGAGAATTTTTATGTCAGAAAGATTCCTATCTGTGTTCGGCCAATGGAATAGATATAGATGTGGCTTTCACTAAAAGATTGGGAGCAGGATTCTTTGGGGGAGAGGGATTTATCCTTCAAAAATTAAGAGGAAATGGGATGGCCTTTATCCATGCAGGGGGAACCATAGTTGAAAAAAAATTAGCTCACGGGGAAACTCTGAGAGTGGATACAGGCTGTGTTGTAGGATTTGAATCCAGTGTAAACTACGATATTAGATTTGTAGGAGGCTTTAAAAATGCCATGTTCGGTAAAGAAGGATTGTTTTTGGCCACTTTACAGGGGCCTGGAACTGTATACATCCAGTCTATGCCAATATCAAAATTAGCTGAAAGACTAAGTGCAGCAGTGGGAAGTAATAGGGGACAGAGTAACAGCAGCGGAGACATGCTGGCTGGAGGAATAGCAGGGGGAATATTAGGAAGTATGTTTGGTGGAGACAATGACTAAGGCCCATATAAAAAAAACTAAGGCTGTGATCGATATCGGGACTAATTCATGCAGGTTATTCATAGGTGAATTGGAAGATGGAAAAATTACCAATAAAATATTAAAATTAATGGAAATAACAAGGCTGGGGCAGGATGTGGATAAGACCGGGGTTTTAAGGAAGGATGCTATGGACAGAACCATAGAGACGCTGAAACTCTACAGGGAAAAAATAGATGAATATGGTATAGAAGAGATAAAGGTTACTGCAACTTCTGCTACCCGTGACTCTGAAAACAGGGAGGAATTTATCTCCCGGGTGAAGGCCACGACAAATTTCGATATCCACTGTATCACAGGAGAAGAAGAGGGAAAATTGAGTTTTTCCGGAGCTGTATCTGAATTTGATGAAAAAATTATGGTATTTGATATAGGCGGCGGGAGTACCGAATTTATCTTAGGGGATAAAAACAATATTGAATATATAGAGAGTTTCAATGTAGGTGCAGTAAGGCTGGGAGAAAAATTCTTTAAGAAAAAAGATAACCTTTTAAGTGGTGAAGTCTGGGTAAAAGAAATCTTAAAAAAACTGTCTAAGTATAAAGATCGGTCATTTACATTGGTAGGAGTAGCCGGGACCGTTACTACCCATGTCAGTGTACTCCTGGGGATGGAGGAGTATGATACCGACAGGGTTCACATGTACAGGCTGACTAAAAAAGAGATCTTAAAAAATCTGGATACATTTTTAAGTAAATCCCTGGAAGAGAGAAAAAAAATAGCAGGTCTGCATCCAAAGAGAGCAGGGGTAATCATCCCGGGAACCTATCTGTTGTTGTGGATAATGGAAATTTTGGAAAGGGATGAAATTATAGTTTCAGAATCGGATATCTTGGAGGGAATGATGATGGATGACTAAAAAATATATTGTTTACGGCCGAGTACAGGGAGTAGGATTCAGGTATTTTGTTCAGGAATTAGCCAAGAAATTAAAATTTAACGGACGGGTAAAAAATTTGTTTGATGGAAGTGTAGAAGTAGTCATAGACAGCAGCAGACATGAAGAGATATTGAAGGAGATTAAAAAGGGTAATTTTTTTAGTCATGTGGATGAAATAAAAGAGATTGAAACTTTAGAGACTACTTATGAGGATTTTAAAGTTTTATATTAAGCAGAAAAACTGTAATGATTAAAAGGTTTTTTTAATAAACAATCTTGGAGTTCGACAACATATATGTTGTCAGTAATTAGCTCTATTGAAAAAAGGCTCCTAAATTTAGGAGTCTTTTACAGTTGAATGGTTATTTTAATTAGGTTCCCCCAATAAGATGATTTTTCTGAGATCCCTTATTTTTTCTAAACTGGAATCTTCTAATTTATAAAGTTCTTTTAATTTTTGAGGTTCTTCATGAAGTAAGTGTAAAAACGTTATGATAAAAGAACAGCTGGAATTAACCAGATAGTTTATTTTTTTTAAGGTATTTTCATCTAAGTTTTCCAGGATAAGGCCTGTATTTTTATAGATACTGTTAACTAATTCTTCAATATAAATAACTCTGTTTTTGTTGAACTGCAGTGCAAATGTAATCAATTTTTTCTCTAAATTCTCCTCTTTGGCTACTTCAAAATTATTAAAATGAAAGACACCTAACTTTTTACAGATAGATCTTATAAACTTGTCGTTGTATTTCAGATAAAAATTGATACTGGAAATATCCAGACGAAGGCTGTATTCTTTTTCATTAAATCTGTCCTTATAAAAATTTTCAACTACCTGAACGTCGTGTTTAATAGAATCAAATTCATCATCGATACTTTCTAACATGGCACTAATTCTAAATAATTTTCTTTGAACTTTATTGGGTATTTTAACAAGGGTTTTATATCTCAATTGATGATCTATCTGAGCCCAAATATGCTGTAGGGCAGTCCGTATCTGTACTTCAAATTTAAAATCATGGCACCCAAAAAGATTTTTTTGACAAGCCTTATATTTGCAGATATAGTGGAGAGAGAGGTAGCCCATCTCATTATATTTTAAACTTTTAAGTTTATTCGTTGAGTTTTTATAATCGATCTTAAAATTTTCTTTGAGGAGGTTTAAAATACTGTCGAGATCTTCCCTATAATAGGTAATTATACGAATACCCAGGATATCTGTCATCTCTTCCAATGGATTTTCATACTTATCTTTTTTTATCTCTAATTTCCTTTTGAAACTTTCGAGACTTTTTACACGAGCTTCTGTCTTTACATAGAAGATATTATTGTCTTTTAGAATTTTTTCAACTTTTTGCTGCAGGTGGAATATAAATATTTCATATTCCTGCATATGGTCTTCAAATTCTTCAACCCAGTGGGTAATGTCGGCCATCTTGTCTCCTTTTGTTAATATATAGATATGGGAACTATTATAAATAGTTTTGAGTTACATCTTAGTTATACACCATAATATAAGAAATGGCAAGGAGGAGGGGTAAATAGCCACAAGCTTACGGGCTACAGTCCTCATTTCAAAGGGGCATCCCCAAGATTTCTAGAGATTATTACATAATCTAAGAACTTTGAGAGAACTTAATCTGTATATCGTTCTTAGTAGAATAATTAATATAAAAGCAGTATCGCCTTTAAAATTAAAGAATGAACGGAACGACTAGAAAATTTAAAATTTAAAACTTGTACACAGAGGTTAAAAAGGATAAAATAAAAAAAGAATATAACAAAAATTTAAATTTTACACAGGGGGCAGAGATGAAAAAAATTGTTTTAATTACAGGAGCTAGTTCGGGAATAGGGAGAGCTACGGCACTTAGATATGCAGAAAAGTCTTATGATTTGATCTTGGTGGCTAGAAGAATGGATAAATTAGAGGAACTAAAAAATGAGATACTTGGATTTAAAAATATTGAAATTAAACTTCTGCAAATGGATATATCCGATTCAGAAGAAGTAAAAAATAAGATAAATTCATTGGAAGACAGATGGAAGCAGATAGACATATTGGTAAACTCAGCCGGATTGGCATTGGGAATGGATAAGATCCACGAAAGTGAATACAGCTCATTTGACAATGTTATAGATGTAAATATAAAGGGGCTGCTATATGTGTCTAAAACAGTAATACCTCTCATGTTGGAAGCAAAACTAGATGGGCATGTGGTAAATTTAGGGTCTACAGCAGGCAGGGTAGCATATTCAGGTGGAGGAGTTTATTGTGCCAGTAAAGCAGCAGTAAAAACCTTATCCGATGCAATGAGGATAGACCTTATAGATACACCTATCAGGGTAACGAATATAGAGCCGGGAATGGTAGAAACTCCATTTTCAAATGTCAGGTTCAGGGGAGACGATAAAAAAGCTGAAAATGTATACAAAGGAATAGAAGCCCTGACTTCGGAGGACGTAGCCGAAGTTATTGTATATACGACTTCATTGCCGCAAAATATCCAGGTGTGTGAGCTGATGCTGACTCCGAATAAGCAGGCTACAGGGCGAGATATCTATAAGCAAATGGATTAGTACAAAAAGTAATTATTTAATAGCAAATAAGAGAGCGGGATGGGCTTATCCTGCTTTTTTTGATCTTCCATATTCAGCCAAACATCCATTAAAAGCAAGGTGTCTGCAATGACCTTCCAAAATTTTTATCATCTTCAGACTCCTAATTTCCCCTATCACCATAAATTTGTTTTGTTATTTTTTTAGAAACCAATCCTTTTTTTTAATTTGAAATTTAAAATATTATCAAGCATACTTAAAACGACAATAAAAATAAAGGGAGGAAGAAAATGAAACAATTATTATTAATATTAATAATTAGTATAAGTTTGATGAGTTATGGAAAAACAATTGATAAAGAGCAATTACAAACCAGAAACGGTGTGTATTTTGAAACAAATCAAGAAACTCCATACACAGGGGAAGCTATTGCCTATTACGAAAATGGGAAAATCAAATTTAAAGGAAGTTATAAAGATGGATTAAGAAAAGGGGAATGGATTGCCTATAATGAAAATGGAAAAATCAAAGCTAAAGCAAATTTTAAAGATGGGGGAAAAAAAGGAGAATGGATTGCCTATAATGAAAATGGAAAAATCGAAGGTAAAGGAAATTATAAAGATGGGGGAAAAAAAGGAGAATGGGTTACCTATAATGAAACTGGAAAAATCGAAGGAAAAGGGAATTATAAAGATGGGGGTGAAAACTGGGAATGGATTACCTATAATGAAAATGGAAAAATCAAAGGTAAAGGAAATTATAAAGATGGGGGGAAAAAAGGAGAATGGGTTACCTATAATGAAACTGGAAAAATCGAAGGAAAAGGGAATTATAAAGATGGAGAAAAAAAGGTAAAGGAATTACCTATTACGAAAATGGACGTATCAAAGTTAAAGGAAATTTTAAAGATGGGAAAATAAAAGCAAGAAAATACTGCTTTCTAATGAGGTGTTATTAGAAAAAAAGATGTTTCTTTAAAAGTTGAAATAATTGAATCAAATAAATTTTTATCTGTTTTTAATGGCTAAGATAAGTCATGGAGGTATCAAAATGAAAAAAGTTTTAATTTTAGGTGGTAATCAATTTTTAGAAAAAAATTTATTGAAATATTAAAAAATAAGAAGTAGTTATAGCTTTGGATAAGTAAAATTAGGTTGGAAGTAAGTTTTAAACAAAAAAGCAGGATAAATCCTACTTTTTTTGATCTTATATATTCAGCCAGACCGCTGTTAAAGGGAAGGTGTCATGGCTCATACTAAAGCTCCCATTTGATACCGTATCTATCTCTACTCCTATTTTTTTAATTCATAAAAACTTCTCCTTTATTATATTTTTTTTTAGTCATTTTTTAAGTTTTGGAGGTATACTTCTAACAGATAATATATTTTAAAATCTTTATGATTTTTTTTAGGAGGTGAGATTCTATGTATGTAGCAGGTGAAAAACCAGATGTAGGAACTTATATGTGTGTGATGTGTTATTTGGAACTGATAATCGAAAGCGACAATGAAGAATTACCAGAATGTCCAGATTGTAAGGCAGGAATCTATAAAAAGGTGGATTAATCCATCTTTTTTACTTTTCTCTCTCTTTTTTTTCTCAATATTGGAATTTTCTATCTTCACCTTTTCTCTGCAGCTTACAGCATACTTTAGGAGCCATGCTCTCACTTCTTCATCCAGGTCATCTGCCTCATCTATTCTTTAAAGGTTCCTACCCTTACCTGATCTAAGAATAGAGCTGAGTCTGGTCTAGCCGTGGTTAATCTGTTTTTATGTTCCTTTTTTTTTATTTAAAGGGAAATAGTTAAGCGGGAAACTATTTAAATATTAAGTCGGCGGGAACTCAATTACCCAGCAGGGGTAAATAAATTAATTTTTTTTGTCACGAATTACAATATCAGCATTCCTGTAACTCAAAACATACTGAGATTCTCAGAGATGCTTCAGCACTAAGAAAAGAGATGAAGAGATACACAAAGGTTTTTATTGGTTAAAACCTTCTTTTGACACTGACTTTATTTTCAAATTTTATCTTTTGAAGTTTATAGTCGTTGAGCTTCAGCAGTAGTGTTTCTACAATGACAATTGTGACTTACTCACAAAGACAAGATGATTATAGCTTCGGTTTCTCTTTGACATCGTAATTTTCTTATAACTATAAGAAAATTTCGTACTCGTCAATCGGGAAACCATAAGAAGGAGGAGTCTACCTTCTTTCGTCTATTTCTTGTGTCAAGACAAGAAACAGACCCGTATTAAAGATGGAATCTTTAGAATCTATTTACTCTCTCTCTTGAGGCGACAAGTATTAGAAATTTCTTATAGATAAAAAGTAATTTATAAATGTCTAAAGGGAGAAAGAGATTCCTTTTATTCTAACTGTTTTACTCCCTACGAGGGAGCAACATAGGAAGATGAGGGTCTTGTGAAACTATATAAAGGAGCTCTTATTAAGAGCTCCAGATACAATGAAATAGCTTGGGAGAGAATAACGTCTAAGAAAAACTCTTTTATTTCATCACGACATCATTGTGCAAAATTTGATACAAAAGTCAATAATTTTAGGAGATTGAGTTGATTATCTAGATGAGGATGGTTTTCTATAAAAAAAGTAAGAAGCTTTCGTAAAGTCGACGAGAGCTTCTTACTAAAGATGTGGTATTAATATCTAGTGGAATAAACATTAACACAATATTATTATTACTCTAAAAAATACAAAAAGTCAAAAAAATGTACAAAAAATTTAAAATAGGAGGAAACAATGGGGAAAAAATAGAAGAAAGGAAAATATGAGACTCCTGCAAGGGAATTCTATAAAGTGAAAACAGAGAAACTACACTGCCGATTTATTGTATACATAATAAAAGCCCTAACTTCGCAAGTCAAGGCTTTTAAAAGGTTGATAATATGAAGATCAACAGGTCTTCTTATTTAAAGTCTTCATTATAAATTATAAAAAGTCAAATTTAATTTCTATAGATAATAAAATATTTTAACAATAATGTTTAAGATATAACAAAAGCCCTACTTCGCAAGGCAAGGCTTTTATTAAAGGAAAAACACACATAAAACTAAACCACGGAAATTATATAAATAACTTCTCTATAGACTATTTTTGCTTAAGGTTATTATTATTGCAGCTTTATTTTAATTATGTAGTTCATGTTGGTATGCACCGGCACCATAGTGAAGTTCATATGAATGAGAATAAATTTCTATAATATTTCCAAAAGGATCTTCCATATAAACCATTCTGTATGGCTTATCTTCTGGGTAGTATTCTCTTATTGGCATTCGTTGTTTTCCGCCACATTCTACGATTTTAGCTGCTAAACCTTCTACATCTGGATCTTTTACCGAGAAGTGGAATACACCAGTTTGGAAAGGCTTAAACTCAGCTTGAGGTTGATTGTTGTTATTAGGAAATTCGAATAACTCAATTCCTATACCATCTGCAGTAGAAAGATGGGCTATTCTAAATGTACCCCATCCTTCACCAAAGACATCTATGCACATCTGACCTATTGCTGTTACCTTTTCTTCTACTACTTCACTGGGTTTCATAATAATATACCACCCCATAACCTCTTCATAAAACTTAACGGCTTTATCTAAATCTGACACTGTAATTCCAATATGTGAAAATGCTCTTGGATACCTCATTGTTACCTCCTAAATTATATCTAAATATTAATAAATTTTTTTATGTCTTTTGAGACAAGATAAGAATAACATAGATAAAAAAGTTTATGAAGAAGGCACTTTTTAGTAGTCAGGTTACCTAAAGGTTCCTTTTGTGAGAAAGACTCTCTTAGAAGAAAAAAAGTTTTTTTGAAAAAATTAACGAAATTGAATAAATACAGGAAAAGTTATTATATCATGATAGAATAGAGATAAATAATAAAAGATCAGGAGGAAAGTTATGTATAGATGGAACAATAAGGAATATAAGTGCCCTATAGAAACTACAATAGATGTATTAGGAGGGAAATGGAGATCACTTATTGTATGGCATCTTAATAAAGAGGTCTTAAGATTTAGTGAAGTGCAAAAGATAGTTCCCGGCATAAGTAAAAAAGTATTATCTGAACACCTAAAGGAATTAGAAAAAAATGGGTTTATAGAAAGGAAAGTCTATCCGGAAGTTCCTCCTAGAGTAGAGTATAAAATAACACCTAAAGGGAGAGGTCTTGGAGAGATACTGGATCTTATGGAAAAATGGGGAAGAAATATTCTTGAAACAGAGGGAGAAAAAATAGATTAAAACTGTAAAAAGAGAAAATCGAAAGTGGGGCGGGAATTATTGAAATAATGTAAATTTATAAAAGGGTTATTTGGAGAATCATAATATCTAATTATATATTATTTATGATATACTAGGGCATAATAATAGACAATCATAAATTATTCTAAGGAGATGTTAAAAATGACCGTATTTATTAACGGAAACATAATAACTTTAGATGGTGATAAGCTTTGTGAAGCTTTTTATGTAGAAAAAGGTATTTTTAAAGCTATAGGTACAAGGAGGATGTATGAATAATTTTAATAAAAACCTGAAAATAGCAGTTGCTCAAATATCATCTATTAAAGGTGATGTTTCAGTTAATATAAATCTTCATTTAAAAGCTATAAAAAAAGCAAAGACTGAAGATATATCAATTATTGTATTTCCTGAATTATCATTAACTGGCTATGAGCCTGAAATAGCAGAATATCTGGCATTTAAAATTGATGATATTCGATTATTGCCGCTGATTGAAGCAGCTAAAGATAATAATATGTATCTAGTAGTAGGAGCTCCTATAAAAAAAGATGAATTATTACAAATCGGTGCTATTATTATTTCACCCAAAGGGGAAGTTTCTACTTATTCTAAAATGAATCTTCACTCTGGAGAGAATGCATATTTTTCTTCAGGTAAATCCCATGTATTTTTAGAGATAGAAAATAAAAAGATAGCTATTGCTATTTGTGCTGACACTAATAATCCAGAACATGTAAAAAAATGTGTTAATGAAGGTGCTGATATATATTTGGCAGGGGTTCTTATAACTGAGAATGGATATCAAGCTGATACTAAGAAATTAAAAGATTATGCTTTAAATCATAAAATATTAGTTGGTATGGCAAATCACAATGCACCAACTGGTGGATGGGAACCTATTGGGAAAAGTTCTATTTGGAGTCCAATTGGAGATGTAGTGATGACAAACAACAAAAATTCATTAGTCATTGCAGAAGAAATTGAGAGGAGATGGATAGGAAAGAGTATAGAGATATAATAAAAAATCAGAAATTAATGGAGAATTATATTTAATTTCAAGTAGTAGAGAGTTAAGGGAAATCTTGGCTCTCTTTTTTTTATTCTTTAAGTAATTAAATAAAGATAACGACAAATATATTGAAAAGATTTGTTTTTGTTCTTCAGAGTTTTACCTTTTAAGTTAATAAATAAATTCATTGTAAATTGGATGTTAACATAAAATAATTTTTTTTTACTTCATTAAAGGAATTTTTTATTTTAAGCGGTATAGTTAAAAAAATAACAAGAACACAGGGAGGGATTAAAATGATGAATAAGATTGTAAGCGGAAACTTAGAGTATTATCTCAAATGCATCAAGGATAATGATGGTAAAAATCTATATTGTATCATGGAAACAATCTTTGGAAAGTGTGGATCATACAATGATTACGACCTTAATCTCTACTATGATGTTTTAGAAGAAGCTGAAGAGAAATTGAAATCTATGTAAAGAAGAGCCTTAGGGCTCTTTTTTTCTATCAAATGTTCAAAAACATTTTTTTCACAAGAGTGTTGTGATATATAACATTTCCATTGATAGTTCTAGTAGCAAATTTTATATATAAAAATTATTTTGTATTACATAATGTCACTGTCGGCGTTTTAAGATCAGGAGTAATAGATGTCTAGGGATCTATTTTTATTCTATATAAACGTGTTATTTTTAACCTAACTCTAAAGTGTGTCAAAAATAATTGAAAATATCCTATCAGATTTAAATTGTTGTACTATTTTATTTTGATTATGAAAATGAATTAATTTTGAATTTTGCACTTTCAATATTCAGTCATCAACTATAACATATCTGGTGGTAGGTGGCGTTTTTATGAAAAATTTACTAACTTAAAAAAAAAATCAAATCTCAAAAAAAGCATAATAAAATATAGAGTTTTTATAAGGTACTAATTCTAGATAAAGAAAGGAAATCTTGGATTTTTTGACATACTAGAAAAAATAATAGAAAGGAGGTGTAGTCATGAAAAAAATATTATTGATGATTAGTGTAAGTTTAATAATTAGTGTAAGTTTAATGAGTTATGGAGAATCACAATTGAGATACAGAAACGGGATAGGTTATGAAATAAACAAAGAAATTCCATACACAGGAAAAGGTATTACCCATTATGAAAACGGGAAAATCGCAGTTAAAGGAAATTTTAAAGAGGGAAGACGAAACGGAGAATTTATTTTCTATTATGAAAATGGACAAATCAAACTTAAAGAAAATTATAAAAATGGATTAGAAAATGGGGAAAGGATTGGCTATTATAAAAATGGACAGATCAAATTTAAAGAAAATTATAAAAAAGGAGGGAAAAATGGGGAAAAGATTTTCTATTATGAGAATGGACAAATCCAAGATAAAGAAAATTATAAAAATGGGGAAAAAAATGGGGAATTTATTGCCTATTACGAGAATGGACAAATCCAAGGTAAAGGAAATCGTAAAAATGGAAGAAAAAATGGGAAATGGAGTTATTATTATGAAAATGGGAAAATCAAGCTTAAAGGAGAATATAAAGATGGCAGACGAAATGGGAAATGGATTGACTATTATGAAAATGGACAAATTAAACTTAAAGAAAATTATAAAGATGGGATTAGATACTAATTTATTTAGATACGATATTTTACTAACCTCTTGAATGAAAGTTGCGCTTTAATTTTTTCGTAACTTTCATTTGAAGGCTAATAAAATTACCTTGAAGTGGTATTATAAATTTAGTATCTTTTTATTACTTTGTCCTTGATTTTCTGTGAATTTTGTCCGCAATTTTTGATGTTCTTAATAAAAACAAATTTTTATTTGCTATGATCCCCCACGCCTTAAACAAAATTTCAAATCAATATATCAATTGTATACAAGAATGAAAATAATAAAAAAGGATTTGAAATCTCAAACCCTTTTAATATGAAGTCCATAATTTACCCTCGGTACTTTTATCTCCTTCTATTCCTGTTGTTAAAATCAATTGTAAATCATCTGTTACGGTTATGGAGGTAGTACTTTCAGTTAAATTTTGAGTTCCGTCGTTTAGCATAACGGCTCCCCCGTATTTAAATGTTCCATCATCTTTTTCTATTCCTCCCACCGGGATTTTATTATCGTTCGTGTCATCTATGAGCTCATTCGTTTTAGTATCTAGCCCGGAAGTTATGTCTTCAAAGGTAATAGTTAGAGTCCCGCTGTCATTTTTAACCATCCTATCTGTAACAGCTACACTTCCTGCTATTCTAGCTGCTCCTAATACTGCCACCGCCTTAGCATCCTTGGCCTTGGCCAAACTTCTCCTTAATTTTGGAGCCAATGTCGTTGATAGTATACCTATTATTGCTATTATCACCAGTAACTCGATCAGCGTAAATCCTTTTTTAATATCTTCATCTCTCTACCTCCTTTTTTGAAGTAGTTCTAGTTATAATTGCCCGCTCTCGACTTCATGGGCATAAAACCTTCCTATTTATAAGATACAGTATTTTTTTATTTTTTATTTTTTTTAAGTTAGTATGTAATTCATAAAAAGCTTGTTTTTTACCGGACAAGCCTTAATTAATAGATGAATATGCAAGGGCTAAAATTCAAAAAAATCTCATTTGAGTAAGGAGCAAAATATAAAAAATTACAATTTTAACCAGAACAATTTTTTTTTTGAAAAAACAGATTCTCAATAGTTATACAATTAACCGGCATGACTCATTATGCCTGGAATTTTCTCAATTATTATATCTAGATGAATGAATTCAATTCTATATAAATGTTATTTACTTGACAAGGCTGAATTTATAATGAAATATATATTATGAGTATATTTGAAAATACCTGCAGCTCATATTCCAATAACACAAACAGGAGGTTATATATAATATGAATACATTAGAGGCAATTACGACAAGAAGAAGCATTTGCAAGTTCAAGAACACTCCTTTACCGGAAGGATCTCTTCATACAATATTAACGGCGGCAACCCAAGCTCCTTCAGGAAAAAATCGACAACCGTGGAACTTCGTCATTGTGAGGGGGGATAAACGAAATGAAAGGTCAGATGGTGGCTGCGGTATCGCTTGGATATCCTGATGAAAGTCCAAATGCAAGACCCTGTAAGTCGATTACAGAAGTTGTTCGGTGGGGGTAAAGGTTTTTTTTGAATTTTTAATAGATTATCGTGCTGTATAGCTTATTGTAACAGAAAATTATATGATGTAATCATAATAAACCTATTAGGAGGAAGTTTATGGAAATAATTAGCTCGGTTTTTAAAAATGGAGAAGCTATTCCAAAGAAATATACATGTGATGGAATGGACCTTTCACCCCCCCTCAAATTTAAAAATGTTTCTGAAGATACCAAGAGTCTGGCCCTTATAGTAGATGATCCCGACGCCCCCATGGGTACCTGGGTCCATTGGGTGGTTTGGAACATGGAAGCTTCTATAAATGGAATCTCCGAGGGAGAACAGATAAAGGCTGAAAAAGGGAAAAATGATTTTGGAAAATTAAACTATGGAGGGCCCTGTCCCCCTGGGGGAACACATCGTTATTATTTTAAGCTCTATGCTCTGGATAAGCTGTTAAATTTAAGGGAGGGTTCCTCCAAGAAGGAGCTAGAGAAAGCTATGGAGGGTCATATAATTGAAGAGGCTCAGTTGGTGGGATTGTACAGCAGATAGACTTAACAGATGCTCAAAACTGAAAGTTAAAGGATTTTAAGGTAGGACCATTTTTGGTCTATCCAAATTACGTGTACATTCAATTTATAACTGCTAAAGGAGAGCCGTTTCAACAGCTCTCCTTTTACATAAAATTATTTTAAAAAATTTATAGCTATATAATTAACTTCTAATTTTACTTCATATTTAGAATTATCGTTTAAAATTGGGAAGCGAATCAATAATTCCTCTTTATTTTTCTTTAGTTCTTCTTTACTCATCCTATAAAATTTTCCTTTTGAAAAACCAAGATGAAAAATTAAACTCTTAATTTTATTTTTTAAATTTCCATAAATAAGGTGAAAAAACATATCTTCTTTCTTAATTTTCAAATTATTTCTTATCCCTGGATTAATCTGTTGTTCTACTTCAAAACCTAAAGAATTAATTTTAAGTTCTAAGACTTCCAAAGAACTAAATAAATTTGGATCAATCACATTTATTAAATCGATAAAAGTACTACATAACATAATTTTTTCTCCTTTGTAAAAATTTTATTAAAAAACAATATGATATTACCACTTTTTTGCTTAAAACTTATTTTTTTTTCCAGGTTTTTTATTTAAGATGATTTTTCTCCTAAAAATATCTCCTCAAAATATAAATCATCCTTACTTTTTATTTTTTTTAATCTTATTTTTTTTAAAAAAGTATTTCTTTTAGTAATGGTGACTATAATAAATTCAACTTTGAGATATCTATTTTTACCTTTTAAAGCCTCTAATAATTCTATTTTTTCGATTTCATCATATCCAAAGTTTTTGTCATTTATTAAAAATTTCCTCCCATTACATTTGATGTACCCACATTTTTTTAAATTTGTCCATGATACTATAAATCCCTCTCCCTTTGTCTCCATACCTTTAATTTTTTCTGTACTCATCCTTACCCCTCTATATTCTATTTTTTATATCTATCTATAATTTATACTCCTTTAATGCTTATACTCCTATTATTTTTTGAAGTATTAGAAGCTACCTTTTCTTAAAAATAAATAATAAAAGGATTTATATGGTTGTATATGTATATATTAAAACAATGGAATCGAGATAACTGATTATATACATATATTAAAAAACGGTATGGAGGTAACTGATTATGACAACCCAAGATTTTTATAATAAAATTTATGAAGAAATGAAAAATTCAAAGGAAAAAGGATATAAAATAATTCTTAAAAAAAATCTTCAAAGCACCTTACTTGTGAATATTAACAATAGGGCCATTTTTAATAATAAAAATCTAGAAGGTGATTTTGTTTACCGTACAAAACTTTCAGTTAACAGTTTAACTACAAACATTCTATTTCAGGAAGGTAATAGAGCTAAAATTAAATTACGTAATTTTTTTTATAGAAACAATAAAAAATTATGGGGATAGTACCTAAAATTCCCTAGAATGTCATTGAATGCAACAGTGGGTTCTCCCCATGAAGTATTATAGGGAGAACTCTATTGGTCTATTTTTTTTTATGCTCTAGTAATGTCCTATTTCAATTCTATTATTTGTTTCTTGCATCCCTCTTCTATCCTTTTTTTATCGGTATGATACTCTTTTTTCCTTGATTCTATTTTTTTAACCTTACCTTTTCTAGGCATTAATTTAACAGTATCTTCTAAAAAAAGTCCCTCCTAAGCAAACATTTTTAAGCTGTCATATGGTAGCTTTTTTTTAATTTTAATTTGCCAATAATTGGTGGTATACTCTATTGTTTAAATATATGATAGTGAATAATAAAATTCAAAAAATAAATACTATTAAATTTAGAAAAAGGAGCACAATCCATGATCAGATCAAAATTTTATCAGTTATTCATCATATCCTTTACAATAGCAATTCTTGCCTGCTTTAATCTTTCGATTTTTAAGGAGGGCTTTATTGTCACTATATCTATTGTTTTTCTTCCTTTTTTTATCTACATAAATGAAAACATGAAGGCGCAAAGCATCTGCGCAGTGACTGCAGTTGTATCTCCTTTTATACGCTATATGACTCTTTTGTTTCAACATAAACCTGATGTAGCCTTAGAGATGACTCTGCCGGAAGTGTCTTTTTACCTGACCTATGGATTTATCTTTCACCTTTGCTATGAACGGAAGGAACATAAAACGGTTAGCAGCTTTGTAGTTACCACTATTATTTGCGACTACGGGTCAAACATTGTGGAGATGCTTTTTAGAGTGGGTATTGAGGGTATGAATTTAAACATTTTAAAAGGACTTTTGCTTATAGCACTTTTAAGAAGCGGACTTCTGCTTTTCTTAATAGTTTCTATGAAACATTATAAATCATTTTTGATAAATCAGGAGCATGAAATACGATACCGTTATTTGCTGAATCTTACATCAACATTTAAAAGTGAAATTTATTTTATGAAAAAGAATATGGGACATATTGAAGAAGTTATGAAAAATTCCTTTCAAGCCTATAAAATGGGAGAACTACAAAAAGTTTCATCTGAGCTTCAAGAAACCCTTTTGAACCTCACTAAAGAGGTTCATGAGATAAAAAAAAGTTATATCATGGTAATACAGGGCATAAAAAAAACATTTCCAGAACTTATGGAACTATCGGATTTAGATCTGAAAACCATAACCAGTCTTCTTACTTTAAATATAGAGGAACAGCTAAAAGAAAAGAAAAAGGTAATGTTTAAATGTATTCTTTCGGGAAATGCCCTTGTAAAAAACCATTATTATTTCATGTCTATTCTTTCAAATTTGGTTCAAAACGCAATTGAAGCTTCAGAAAGTGCACTTAATCCCACAGTTATTTTAAATATTTCTGCAAAGGAAGATTTTATATTAATTACAGTAAAAGATACTGGGGGAGGAGTTGCACCGGAACACTTAAAACATATTTTTAGTCCTGGTTTTTCAACTAAATTTGACCCTGAAACAGGAAATATTAATAGAGGAATAGGGTTAACCCTTGTTAAGGACCTTATTGATGAAAAATTTGGAGGTACTATATCAGTAGATACCGAATACAAAATAGGAACGATATTTTCTATTAAACTACCCAAAAAAAATTTAGAGGAGGAGTCTTGTGAAAATTTTTATTGTTGATGATGATCCTAGTATCATTAGGATTTTAAAAGATATTGTTATGAATAATAAGTTGGGAGAAGTGGTTGGATCTTCCCTTGATGGTGCTATGGCCCTGGAAAAAATAAAATTATATTGCCCGGATATTATACTGGTGGATTATTTAATGCCGGGGATGGATGGTGCTGCTTTGGTCAAAAATATTTTGAAAGATAACTCCGATATATCTTGTATCATGATTTCACAGGTTTCCAACCCTCAGATGGTGGCACAAACATATACGGCAGGAATAGAATTTTTTATTCACAAACCAATTAATATAATAGAGGTGATAAATATAATAAAATCAGTGACTGAAAAAATAAATCTAAAAAAACAAATCTCTATGGTTCAGAAAATTTTTGGAACTCCACAGAAAATACAAAACCCTCCTATTTTTAATTATACGGAGCAGATTCAGCTTACTCTTAGTAATTTGGGGATCTTAGGAGAGAAGGGAGGACATGATATTTTAGATATCTGTAATGAATGTATAAAAATTAAGAGCAGTGAACCTTGGGAAACTCTTTCAAAAGTTCTAAATTCTAAAAACAAGGTTTTAAAGCAACGGATCCGAAGAGCAATAATTGTAGGTTTAAAAAATATTTCTCATGTTGGTATTGAAGATAATTTAAGTGAAATTTTTATAAAATATTCTAATACTCTTTTTGATTTTCAAGAAGTCCGCCTGGAAATGGAAAAACTAAGAGGATATTCTTCTACGGGAGGTAGAGTAAGTTTGACTAAATTTTTTGAAAACCTTCTTGTTCAGTGCCGAAAAGATTAATTAAAATTAATTTCAATTCCTTTTGAAGTTTTATGAAGCTCAATGAGTCCCCTTACTATACTTATAGTAAGAGGACTTTTATTATGGTTATTTTTTATCAGTTATCCATAGAAAGGTTATCTTTGGATCTAAAATTTAAAGGAGGTAATTAAATGTTATCGAAAAAAATTGAGAATTTAACGGTCGATTCAACAAATGTACTTAGTGTTTTAGGAACAAACGGGGATTTAACGTTATCGAAAAAAATTGAGAATTTAACAGTCGATTTAACAAATATACTTAGTGTTGTAGGAACAAGCGGAGAGATAGATGCCAGTAACAAGATATATGAAGTTTTTGCTGGTATGCCATACTACAAGGAACATCCAGAACTTTTAAGTTTTCTAGATTTCGAAGATGATCTGGTAAATAGAAAAAATGTAGTTGCTATAGTTAAGGGAGAAAAAGCTCCTAGTGACAAAACAATAGTTTTAATCGGACATTCAGATACTGTTGGAATTAGTGACTATAGTGGTTTTGAAGAGTATGCCACAAAACCATATGAACTTGCGGAAAAGCTTAAGGAGTTAAAGCTTCCAGCGGATGCAAAAGAGGACCTAGATTCAGGAAACTGGCTTTTTGGTAGAGGAATCTTTGACATGAAGTGCGGAGTTGCCACTATTATGACAATAATGGAAGATATTACAAAGAATATTTCTGAGTTTGAAGGAAATCTTGTCTTTGCAGCAGTTGGAGATGAGGAAGGAAGTTCAGGAGGAATGTTGGCATTTGTTCCAGAGCTTGTAAGACTTCAGGAGAAACATGGATTTGAATATCAGGCAGTAGTAGATACTGACTATATGGCTCCCCGTTATGAAAATGATGAGCAAAAATATATATATGTAGGAACAGTGGGGAAACTGATGCCTTCTTTCTATGTAGTAGGAAAAGAAACACATGTTGGTCAGCCATATAAAGGTCTGGATCCAAACTTAATTACCAGTGCGATCATAACTGAGGTAGATAAAAATATAGAGTATTCAGATGTAGTGGACAAAGAGGTATCCCTGCCGCCGATTACTCTTAGAAACAGAGATTTAAAAGAGGAGTATTCGGTACAGATTCCAAAGACAGCTAATCTTTACTTTAACTATGCTACTCACATAAGTACGCCCGATATGGTGCTTCAGAAGATGAAGACAGCTGCTCAGGGAGCATTTGAAGGTGTAGTGGATCTTCTTAATGACAGATACATAGATTTCTGTGCTTCAAGTAAGTTCCCTCACACAAAACTTCCGTGGGTTCCAAGGGTGTTAACCTATGATGAACTTTATCAGTTGGTTCACGCAGAAATGGGAGAGAAACTGGAAGTGATTATAGAAAAGTATAAGAACGAACTTCTAGGTAAAGAAGAGATAGACGAAAGAGATTTTGGTCTAAAAATCATTGAAAAGGTGCAATCTTTATGGTCGGATAAGGACCCGGTAGTAATCTTATACTATTCGCCGCCATACTACCCACATATCTATGTAAACGGGTCAAACGATAAGGAAATAGCACTTTTAGAGTCTGTTTCTAAAGCAGTAGAAAGCCATGATCACGGTTACAACGTTATAAATAAAAAGTTTTATCCTTATATTTCAGATCTGAGTTTTGTTTCAGCACCTCAAGATGAAAAAATCTTAGACACGCTGACTCTTAATATGCCTGCCTTTGGAAGTAAGTACAACCTTCCTATAAAGGATATGCAAAAATTAAATCTGCCGGTAGTAAATATAGGGCCATTTGGTAAAGATGCTCACCAGTACACAGAAAGAATCGAAAGGAAATATTCCTTTGATGTGGCACCAAAGTTTGTTTATGAAACTCTTAAAAATCTTCTTAAATAATAAAATTGAAGTTTTGGTGTATGATATCGTTTTTTATTAGGAGGTTGATGTAATTTATGGATAGTTTTTTAGCGATTATAAGTGGCATATCAGGTTGGATTTGGGGACTTCCCATGTTAATGTTGTTAAGTTTTGGAGGAATATATCTGTCAATCAGACTGGGATTTTTTCAAATCAGGTATGCACCGTATATTATAAAGCAGACATTTGGAAAGGTGCTAAGCAAGCCAGAGGGTGGAGAGGGGACGGTATCTCCCTTCCAGGCAGTTACAGCAGCTCTAGCATCTACGGTTGGAGCTTCTAATATTATAGGTGTTCCTGCAGCGATTTGCTTTGGAGGACCTGGTGCTATATTCTGGATGTGGGTTATGGCGGTCCTTGGAATGGCTGCAAAGTTTGCCGAAGTAGTTTTGGGATATAAATACAGAGAAAAGAATTCCGAGGGGGAGTATGTAGGGGGACCTATGTATTATATGACAAAAGGTCTGAATATGAAGTGGCTGGGAACTTTATTCTCATTCTTCCTTATGCTTGAAATTATACCAAGTGTAATGGTACAGTCCAACTCTATCACAGCTTCAGCCAAGGAATCTTTCAACATTTCTCCTACAATAACGGGAGCAGCACTCTTTATCCTGGTTGCCGTTGTTGTTATTGGAGGAATTAAAAGGATAGGAAAAGTAACAGAAAAGCTGGTACCTCTTATGGCAGGGGTTTATATCCTAGCATCTGTAATTATTATATTAATGAATATAGATAAGATCCCTGGAGTATTATCTCTAATATTTACCTATGCATTTACACCTATGGCAGCAGTTGGTGGATTTGCCGGTTCAGCTATAGCTGCTACAGTACGTTGGGGAGTAGCCAGGGGGGTATATTCCAATGAAGCTGGTATGGGGACAGCACCAATAGCCCATGCAGCAGCAGTAAACGATCATCCTGTAAGACAGGGACTGTGGACAATTTTTGAAATAATTATCGATACTTTAGTAATCTGTAGTGCTACCGCTTTTGTAATTCTTTCATCTGGTCTATGGAATGCTCCTGGCGCACTTGACAATCCCTCAGGACTTCCAGCTGCGGCTTTTACCCATTACTTTGGAGCTGCGGGAGGATTCATGGTCACAATATCACTGTTATTCTTTGTACTTTCAACAGTAATAGTTATTATATTCTACGGAGAGAAGCAGGCGGAATTTCTTTTTGGCCTTAAATTCTCAAAAATTATGAGATATGTATACCTTGGGTCTATCATTGTAGGAACTATAGGAGGAGCAAGAATGTTATGGCATTTCCTTGATCTTCTGTTGGCACTGATCATCATACCTAATATTTATACGATAACTCGTCTTAGTGGTGAAGTTGTGGCTCTTACCAAGGAATTTTTTACAACACCTGGTAAGTACTATCTGAAGGATATAAAGAAGGAGAAGTCGTCTGAAACAGAGTTTGATGAAGGTGAAGAAGAGATAGTATAATAGACGCAAAATTTTAATTTTAAAAAATTTCTGAGGCTTTTAGAATAAATATTCTGAAAGCCTTTCTTCATATTTAATAATCGGGAACAAAATAATAACGATACTAAATAAATATTTTAGGATTTTCATGGAAATATGGGGGAGGGAGTTTAACAGATTAGAAGATCTAATCTCAGAGTTGAAGTACATTGTGGAGGAGGTCTATTTTAAGATAGGCTGCAAAATCTCGGAGTTTCATGGAAAATTGAGTGAATAAAAAAATAGGGATTAATTTCCCTCTTTATAATTTATTTTCAATTTAACTTTTCCATTTTTATAATAGGTAAGCCATTCTCCGTCTTTTTCCCCACCTTTATAATTTCCTTTAGCTTGGATTTTCCCATTTTCATAGTAAGTAAGCCATTCTCCATCTTTTTTACCATTTTTAAAATTCCCTTTAAATATAACCTTTCCGTTTTCACAGTAGCCAATAACTTTCGCATTTGTTAATTTATTTTTAAAATGTCTTTGAGGTTTGATATTTCGGTTATATAATTGCCTTTGATCAATTGATTTTCTATAACTAATTGAGCTTATGTTAAATGCTAATATTAATAGTAGTAGTAAAAGTATTTTCTTCATAGTTTACACCTCTTTATTGATAGTAAATTTAAAAGTTCCTTACAGACTTTACACTATAAAGTCTAAATAAAATCAATATTCCATTAATAACTTGCAGGTAAATCAACCTCTGCTTTTAAAGGAGTATTTTTATTTAAGAAATTCAATTCCAACACCATTACATATGCTTTCTTGACTTTATCCCCCAATGTTACTTCTGTTTCTTTTATTGTTTTATAACCCAGATTTTCCCAAAATTTGAATCCCTTGATGTTCTCTTTGACAACACCCACTATGAGTGACTTTCCACTGTCCTTTAAAACCATTTCAATCAGAGCACTGTGAACCTGTTTTCCGATTCCTTTATTCCTGTCTTTTTTCTTCAAAAGAAATAATCCGATGATCCATTGATCTATTACAGGGTAATCCTTTATAAGATCTATTACCCCTATGAGCTCCTCCTTGTAAAGTACTCCTAATGCAAACTTATCTTTGAATTCTTTCTCTGGCGGCAGAGCAGTCAGTATTTCTTCTGCGTCTTCTTTTGTGTGAACAGTTCCGTTAACCATTAAAAAATAATCCTCGCATTCATTACACAGCTGATCGACAGATCCCATATCATCTAAATCCAGTGATACAATTTTTATATTTTCATCCACTATTTTTTCCATCTTTTATCTCCTTTATCTAAGTAATTTTCTATTAACTGAATTTTAAAAGTTTCCCTATAAAATAAAATTCCAAATATCTTTTAAAAATAATTTGGATTCTAGACTATAAATTTATCCAGTACCTCCTGCTTCCATCTACTATATTTTCAAGGATGCCCATATTATTTTCAATTACCCTTTGAGAACCGATATTATCCTCGTTACATGTAATTAAAACTTTATTCTGTCCTTCTTTTCGCAGAAGATCCAGGCATAGAGAAAGCATTTTTTCCCCGTAGCCTTTTCTTCTATAATTTTTTTTAATATAATACCCGATATGTCCTCCTCTTTTAAGAAGAGGCTCGTTTATTCCCCTCCTGACTACAATCATTCCACAGGGGATTTCATTTGCATAGAGCCAATAAGTAGTTTGCGGGACTCGTCCCTTCTTTAGGTTGATTCCTAAATCTTCATCATATTTCTCTTTTAAATATTTGGGAAATTTCTCATGAGTCATAGAATCCATTAAACCCCAATTTTCTTCAACGGTTTCTTGGAGTAAATTAAAAATTTCAACAGGTTCTTTTAATTCCAATTTTTTTAAATATATATTCATATTCTTTCCCCTTTTAATTTTAATATTTTTCCTCTGTCTAATAAGTAGACATCACCAAAAAACTCTAAAGTTGAAGTTACTTTTATTGCACTATTATCAGTTATACCAAAAATCAAGTTATTACTGGATAATTTAATTAAATTTAAAAGTATTCTTCCATACTTTATACTACAAACCCTAAATAAAATCAATATTCCCTTAATAATATGTAGATAAATTTAGTCTCAATTTTAATAGAAAATTGAGTAAATAGAGGATAAATCTGTAAAGGGTATATATAATCAAAGTAATAACATTTAAATCATAACAATGAAGGAGGGAAAAAATGTTAAGAGAAAAATTAAAAGAATATAGTACCAATGCAGAAGCTGATATGCCTCATGAAGTAATAGCCACCATGGAAAAAGCTTTAAGAGAACTAAAAGCAACTCATATTGAGGAGAAAACAATAAAGGTAGGAGAAAAACTCCCTGATTTTAATTTAATAGACACCCAGGGAAATAAATACAGCAAGGACAGTTTTAAGAATAAGAAATTGGTCTTAAATTTTTTTAGAGGCTCCTGGTGACCATACTGCAACTTAGAACTGGGAGTTCTAGAAGAGATGCAGGATGAAATCGAAGAATTAGGAGGTAAATTAATATCAATATCTCCTGAAAAACCTGATAAACATAAAACTAAAGAAGTGAAAGACGCCAAAAGCCTGATCACAAGTGACATAGAAAATAATTTTGCTAAGAAATTAGGATTAGTTTTTGTTCTTTCTGAAGAATTAAACAATCTTTATCTGGAGTTTGGAATAAATTTGGAAGATTCAAATGGAGATAAAAGGAGAGAACTGCCTATGCCTGCAACAATAATTACCGATGAAAACTTAGTAATTCGATATGTTTATGCCAATGCCAACCATACTGAGAGAGCTGAACCTGAGGAGTTTATTGAAATATTGAAGAGTATATAGATCAATTTAAGATCTATTTCATGTGAGAAAGAAAGGTGTCTATCAGAACAGTATCGAGTTATTTTGCTATTTCAAATTTTCCTTATATTAAGATGAGAAAAATTAATTTTAACTTAATCTTGACTTATCTAATATTAAGATATATTATCTTAATAGAAGAAGATTATAAAGGAAGTGGCAGAGTGAAAAAAAGATTATTAGTTGTATTTATTTTATGTTTAATTTTAATAAGTTGTGATAAAAGGGAAGAATTATTTTCTAAAACACAAAAAAGAAATGGTCTTATTTATATAACAAATGAAAAAAAACCATATACAGGAATTTTACTTAAATATTATAAAAATGGGCAGATTAAAGAGAAACTTAATTTTGAGCAGGGTAAGTACCATGGGGAAAATATTTCTTATTATGAAGATGGGCAGATTAAAGAAAAATTTAATTTTGAGCATGATCAGTTAGATGGAGAAATGATTTCTTATTATAAAAATGGGCAGGTTGAAGCCAGATTTAATTTTAAGCAGGGGAAGCAGGATGGAGAGAACTTTTCCTATTATAAAAATGGACAGGTTGAAATGAAACTTGATTTCAAGCAAAACCAATTGGATGGGAAAATGATTTCATATTATGAAAATGGGCAGATTAAAGATGAAATAAATTGGCAAGAATGGTAACTCCTACGACATTTCAAAGGACTCTAAATTAGAGTCCTTTTTATGTTGAAATCCAAAAAAAATTGACAACCTTAAATTTATAATGAAATATATATTATAAAGTGTATCCTTAAATCAAAATAACAGAGGAGGATCGATATGAATAAAATCGAAGTAATAAGAGAATTTCTTGGCTGGTGTTCTGTAATCAATATTGGATTAGGTCTGTTTTCAATGATTTTTATAACCTCCCTACGGGGTCCGGTTTTACGTATTCATTCCAAAATTTTTAATTTAGATGAGAATGATTTATCCCGTGGATATTTCCAATTATTGGGACAATATAAGATCGCCATAATAATGCTTAATATCGTACCATACCTTGTGCTGAGAATAATGTATTGATTTTTTTCGAATCACTAATAAGTAATAGGACAGGTTGTTAATCAACTTACAGTAGATTATCTTAGTTATATACAAAAGGGAGATCGATTAAACCGATCTCCCTTTTAACCTTATATCCTACATATAATACTCAATTTCTCTTTCCTCTATTACTTTAGGTTTCTCGTCCTCAATGCTGATCTTTTGAATCCAGTTACCATTCTCATCGTACTTATACATATATCTTGTTTTTGACATAGTTAAATAACCCTCGTATTGAATCATTAAAGTCACATCATCTTTTTCTTTATTCTCATATTTAAAATTTTTGATAAAGATAGAATCCTCTGTTATCAACTTTACTTCGATCACCCTTCCTTTACCGTCATATTTAAAATATGTTTTGTCACGGAGCTCTCCATCAGATCCATAATATATAGATTCAAGCACTCTTCCTTTTTTATCATATTCAAATTTGAATTTAGAGTTCAAGCTGCCCATGGAATTATAACTATTTGTTTCAACAGCATTTCCTTTGCTGTCCCTTGTATATATTATTTTACCGATGAACTCACCCTTGGAATTAAAATCACTTGCTTCAATTAAGTTTCCTTTATCATCTCTTGTATATATTGTTTTACCTGCAAATTCAACCCTGGAATCGAAGTCACTTGTTTGGATTAACTTTCCTTCATCGTTATATTTATATAACGTTTTCCTTTGAATCCGATCATAGGAGTCACGTTCTCCCTCCTCAATTTTAACTTCTTTCTCATTGAAATAGTAGTATCTGTTATCCTGTCCAGAACTACTCCTGGTACCCTTTTTAATTTCTCCAAATTTTAACTCTGTATCATAGGTGGAATATTTAACTGATTTAACCCTGCCCTTAAGACCTGAAATTTTAAGGTCGGTCTCACTTGTCTTTTTTATGCCCCCGCAGGCAGATAATAAGATGATAAAAGTCAGTGCAGTAATCATTTTTATTTTCATATTAAAACCTTCCTTTACCCATTTGTTTTTTTTTACTCTATACAAAATAATATACGCCCTACTTAGATTTTTGTTTTTCTACATAATCCCTTAAAAATTTCAAGTCTCTGGCCAGATCCCTTGCCACATTTAATATTATCTTTACAAAAAGCTTTGGATCTTTTTTGCTCATCTCTATAAAAAAACTTTTAGAAATTACAGCCAGTTTAATATCTGTTATAGCCATTGCAGATACCAATTGTTTTTGAATGCCGATGGTAGCCGACGTCCCAAACAATAAGCCTGTCTCTCCATGGGCTATTTTTTCGTCCAGTATAAAAAAATCCATCTCTCCTTCCAATAAAATATAAAGACTTTCTGGAGAATCTCCCTCTCTGTACACATAGTTGCCGGCCTCTACTTCTTCTTCGTGGATATAATCTATTATATTATGTATCTCCTCTGGAGACGTCCCGCCAAAAAATGAAAGTTGAGGAACAATATTAAAAATTATTTTCTCTAATTCTTCTCTTTCCATAATATTTATCTCCTTTCACCTTATTTTTTTTGTCTCTTCCATCCTGCCCAGCTTTTATTAAATCTCTCTGCGGCTTATTATCTTTATACCAGCAGTTTAAAAAAATCCTCTTTGAAAACTATTTTCTGAAGTTTTTAGGCTGCTTTTTTAATTTTTTCCAGGGTAGACCTTATTTGTTCTGCAAAATCCATCACATCTTCCTCTGTTATATCAAAAGATGTGACCCATCTGACCTCTGAACGTACTATATCCCAGACATAAAAGAAGTATTTTTCCTGCAGATCCGGTATTATTTCTTTTGGAAGGATGGCATATACAGTATTTGCTTCCACTTCATTTGTCATCTCCACACCTGGGATATCCGATACACTCTCTGCCAAAAGTTTTGCCATATTATTGGACTGTTTTGCATTTTTAAATCCCAGTCCATCTTCTAAAAGGGCTGTAAACTGTGCCGTTATATAACGCATCTTAGAATTTAACTGTGTGCATTGTTTTTTTCTATGGGTAAAATTTTCAGCCAGCTTTGTATTGAAAAATACCACAGCTTCTCCAAACATCATCCCGTTTTTTGTCCCTCCGAATGACAGTACATCCACTCCGAGATCCTTTGTCATCTCTTTTAACCCCACACCCAGACTCTCAGCCGCATTGAATATCCTTGCCCCGTCCATGTGGAGGAGGAGCCCGTTTTCATGGGCAAAGTCTGCTATTTCTTCTATTTCTTTCAGTGTATAGACACTCCCTACCTCTGTGGGCTGGGTTATAGAGATGACTCTCGGCTGGGAATGATGCATACTCCCCGTGGAAATTTTTAGGTAGTCCCTTACCCTTTCAACTTTCAGCTTACCTCCTGTATCAGAAGCCTTTATTCCTATCATGGGACATCCGGTAAATTTTGTAGGGGCTCCTACTTCGTATGTGTTTATATGTGCCTGCTCCGGACAGATTACAGACTGAAATGATTCAGTCATGGCATCTAAAGCCACCGTGTTGGCTCCGGTACCGTTATATAAAAAATCAACATAGATCTCCTGACCAAATATCTGTTTAAATTTCTCTATGGCTTTTTTTGTGTATCTATCCTCTCCGTATGCTTTTGCGTGACCTACATTGCACTCTATAAGCGCCTCCATTATTTTTGGGTGTACTCCGCTGTAATTATCACTTGCAAAACTTTTTTTCTCCATTTTTCCTCCTGTGATTCATAATAAATTTTTTAAAGCAAAAATAAAAGAGGTTATGACTGCAGTCTGCAGTCATAACCTCTGAAGTAGGAAATAATCCATAAGAATTTTTTAGAAGGCAAATAAAACACATGCATATATGCATATGTTTTCCTTCCTCTGTCCTTTTTACCTGAGAGATTTGTCCAGTCCATAGACCGGTTTTGCTCCTTCGGTGCCCGTTATTTTGGGTCTCTCCAGAGGCTCGTCCAGTAAGGGTCCTTATCTGCTTTGCAGAATACCTGAAAGTTTTACTTCTTCGGTGGCTTATATTCTAAGCTCTCTCCCCATACCTTCGTCCGATTTTATTTTTAGTTAGGATTATAACAATTTTTTTTAATTATGTCAACAATCTTATAAACTTCTCAAAACATCTCCCAGTTTGTCTTTCTCAACTACTTTAGTATGCAATATCTTGAGAGATTTTAATTTTTTTATATTTAACGGAACATCTTCTTTAGATAGTTTTTCCAGGGCCTCAATATTTTCAAATTCATTATTTTTTTCTAAATCAAATGCTTTTAAAATGCTGGAAGAAAATTTATAGATATTGGCAGTGGAAAGAACAACTGTTTTACGTGATTTATTTTTTAAACCTCCATTCATGGCAACTGCAGTATGGGGATCTATCATATAATTATTTTTATCAAATGTATCATAGATAGTTTCTAAGCACTCATCTTCGGTACTATAGTCCGCAGCTATAGTTTCCTGGATCTTTTTTAGAGATGCTGTATCTAACTCTAATATTCCTGTTTCTTCAAATTCATTGTAGAGTCTGTTTAAAACTTTACCATCTTCTAAAATATGATATATAAGTCTTTCTAAATTGGAAGAGACTAAAATATCCATGGACGGGCTCATAGTTTTGAAAAAATCCCTCTGTTTATTATAGATCCCTGTTTTTAAAAAATCATATAATACATTGTTTTTATTGGAGGCACAGATCAATTTCCCCACAGGAAGGCCCATTTGTTTGGCATAATATCCGGCCAATATATCCCCGAAGTTTCCAGTGGGCACGGAAAAATCTATCGTTTCTCCCAAAGTAATTTCATTGTCTCTCAACAATTGAAGATAGGCTTTAAAATAATAGATTATCTGGGGGAGGAGTCTCCCAAGATTAATTGAATTAGCAGAAGAAAGTTTAAATTTATCCAAGGATAGATTTAATTCTTCATCTAAAAATATATTTTTTACGGCAGTCTGGCAGTCATCAAAATTCCCAACAACCCCTACTACCTCTACATTTTCACCTTCAGATGTCAGCATCTGAAGCCTCTGTACATCACTCACTCCATGAGCCGGATAAAATACAACTACCCTTACACCTTTCAGATCTTTAAATCCTTCCAGTGCAGCCTTTCCTGTGTCGCCGGATGTGGCAACCAGGATTAAACTTTCTTTTTCAGCATTATTTTTTTTCCTTGCCTGGGTAAAGAGACGGGGCATAATCTGAAGGGCCATATCTTTAAATGCAAGAGTCGGTCCATGCCAGAGTTCCAATACATAGACCCCGTCTTTTAATTTCACTACCGGGGTTTTTTCCGGATGGGAAAAAGTTTCATCATAGACCCCTATACACTCTTTTAATTCTTCCTCGCTGTAGTCTGTAAGGTATCTTTTCAGTATATTTAAAGCCACCTCCTTATAGTTCATCTCTTTCATCTTTTCAATTTCCTCCAGGGAAACATGAGGAAATTTTTTAGGAACAAAAAGGCCCCGGTCACTGCAGATCCCTTTTTCAATGGCCTGGGAGGCTGTACAATTTTCATGATTTCCACGAGTACTAATATATTTCATCTGTTTCCTCCTCAAGTAAGAACAAAAGCTCTTTGTAAGTTTTAACTTCCATATTTTTACCCCTGTTATCTTCTACATAAGATTTATTTATCCTTAAAAAAATAAAGGTAAGAGCCATCTTTAAAACCATTTTTTTCAATAGTTTTTTTTCTTCAGGCAATAATTTTCGTTCCCCTTCATATGCCTCTAAAAATATTTTTATAAACTTCTTTTCTTTATCTTTAGAAAATTCTTTTATTTTGATCCAAAAATTTATTACAATAGCTAAATCTATAATAAATGGAGCATTCATACAGTCATTGAAATCAATCAATGAAAGTTTTTCTCCCATAAATACATTGTCCGGAAATATATCGTTGTGAACAATCCCCTTTGGAAGGCTGGAGAAATCTACTTCTTTTATCTCTTTATACCTTTCCATGATCAAATCATGGTCTTTTTTTAAAACAGTTTTCAGATCGATTTTTGAGATCTTATCATAAAAAAAATCCAAGTCTATTTTTCTGGTTCTTTCAATAGACCTCCCCTGGGATAAATTGTGCAGCCTTCCCAGAGTAGAACCAATTTTTCTTAAGACCTCACTATCGATCTTATTTACTTTCTTGCCGTGAATAAAATCAAATAAACATCCCATTTTTTCCTGGATAAAGATATGGTTTTTACCCAGATTATTTACAGATACCCGGGGACATGAAATATCATTTTTATTTAAAAAGTTTAAAAATTCCAATTCTTTTAATTCCTCATCTATATTTCGTCTCCCCTCTAAGAGTCTGAAAACATATTTTTTATCCCTGTCTTTAATCAGATAATTTGTGTTGAGTATTCCCTCTGGAATTTCAATGAAATCCGCATCTTTTCCCAGGTTATAAAGAGTTCTGATATCTTCTTTGTGTTCATTAGTTAAGTTAGTATATACAGCCATAAGATCTCCTATTCAAATAATTCACGATGAAAAATAGCATTGGCATTATTTAAATTATTCTGAGATATGACATAGGATACACTTGTTTGATTTGAAGAAATCGAATCGATATTTATCTCATTTGAATTTAAAATTTTAGTTAATTTTCTGGGGATATTATTGGATGCAATCCCCAGCCCGATGACAGAGATCATACCCAGATCATCATTTATTTCCAGAGAATACCCATCTTTTTTTAAAACCTTATAAAATCTCAGAGCATCTTCTTTTTCAGTCAAAATTGAAAATTTAGAATTCTCCAACTGCTGAAACAATTTTACATTGATATTATTTTCTTCCAGACGATCCACAAGTTCATCCATATTTTTAAAATTTATTTTTAGATTTGCCAGATTATTTATATTTGAGATTCCTCTCACAACTGAATTTTCCATAGTTTTCTCCTTTTTAATCCAAGTTCCTTCTCTCCATGAAAAGGCTGAACGCAGGTGGATGGGGATTTCATATTTAGATGCTAATTCTACACTCCTGCAGTGTAAAACTTTGGATCCCTTATCGGCCATCTCAATCATTTCATCAAAAGAAATATTTTTAATTTTTTTAGCATTTTTTATAATTCTCGGGTCCGAGGTATAGACCCCATCTACATCTGTATAGATCTCAATCTTATTGGCATTAACCGCTGCTCCAATAGCCACAGCACTGGTGTCGCTTCCTCCCCTACCCAGGGTAGTTATATTTCCTTCATCATCTACCCCTTGAAATCCAGTCACAATAACTATATAGTCGTTGTTTAAATTTTCCAGGATTTTTTCGGGAGAAATATTCAAAATCTTAGCATTATTATGTTCACCGTTTGTTTTTAACTGGAGCTGTGACGCATTGAATGAAACGGCTTTTTCTCCTAATTCCTCGATTCCCATGGCAAGCAGTGCTGCGGAAATTTGTTCCCCCACTGAAAGGAGCATATCCAGCTCCCTCCCCTTTGGATTGGTATTCATCTCTTTGGCTTCATTTATAAGGGAGTCGGTCATTCCGCCGGGAGCTGATACAATAACTACCATCTTATTGCCTTCATTTTTATTTTTAACTACCCATTTGGCCACTTCACGAAGTCTCTCACTGCCCTTTAGGCTTGTTCCGCCAAATTTCTGAACGACTATCATATCTATCCTCCCAGTTTGATCTTATAAATGTCTGAAATTACTGCTGCAGCTGTGGCATCTCCCCCGGCACCTTCACCATAGAAGATAGTTTTCCCTGTATAGTTTCCATCTAATTCCACGGCATTGTATACCCCGTTTACATTGTATAACAGCTCATCTTTTTTGACCGCCACAGGAGCCACCCTTATATTTAATTCTTTTCCGTCAAAGTTTGCTTCTCCCAGTAATTTATATCTGAGTCCCTGGGATTTGGCTGCTTCAACATCATCTTTAGTCAGTTTATCTATCCCGACAATGGAAATTTCAGAAAATTCCTTTAATTCTCCCCAGGCCAGATGTGCTAAGATACTGATCTTGTGGGCTGTATCGATTCCCTTTATATCAAATGTCGGATCGGCTTCAGCATATCCTTTAAGTTTGGCATCTTCCAAAGCCTCTGAATAAGTCAGTCCCTCCTCCATCTTCATCAACATATAGTTGCATGTCCCATTTAAAATCCCACGGATATTTTTAAAATTATTCACAAATAAATTTTCTTTTATAGGTGAGATAACCGGGATTCCTCCCCCTACAGAAGCTTCATATTGGAGTTTCACCTGATTTTTTTCAGCCAGGGAAAATAATTCCTTTCCGTGAACAGCCAGAAGATGTTTATTTGCAGTGACCAGGTTCTTTTTTGAATTCAGAGTGCTTTTAGAAATCTCATATGCTGCTCCTACTCCTCCTATCAGTTCAACCACCGTATCGATCCTGGGGTCATTCAGGACCTCTCTATAATCATCTGTAAAATCATATCCACTGAGATCAATGTTTTGAAGATCACAAATTTTAAGGATCTCTATATCCCCGATCTCTTTATTTTTCCTGTCTTTTTCACCTGATAAGATCTTTAAAACATTTATTCCAACCGTTCCAAGACCAATGATTCCTAATTTCATAAATTTCCTCCTTTATTTCCAGCAACTAATAATTCCGCAATTTGAACTGTATTTGTAGCTGCACCCTTTCTTATATTATCGGCAACTACCCATAAGTTTAACCCATTTTCTACACTCTCATCTCTCCGAACCCTTCCTACAAACACCTCATCTTTTCCCTTTGAGTTGACTGCCATAGGATAGATATTTTCCTTTATATCATCTTCTACAATCAGCCCTTTCACACCAGCCAGATCTTTCCTTACCTGTTCTATATCAAATTGTTTTTCAAATTCAAGATTCATCGATACACTGTGGGAGTGCAAGACAGGCACTCTGACACAGGTAGCCGTCACCCTGATATCTTTAGATAATATTTTTTTGGTTTCATCTATCATCTTTTGTTCCTCTTTTGTATTGCCGTTTTCCAGAAATACATCTATATGAGGCAGACAGTTGCCCGCTATGGGGTGGGGATAATTCTCAGGAGCCTTTCCTTTTAATCCATTTTCTAAGTCTTTAATCCCTGCAAATCCGGAACCCGATACTGCCTGATAGGTAGAATATACAATTCTTTTAATCTTATATTTTTCATCTAAAACTTTAAGGGGTACCACAGACTGTATGGTTGAACAGTTGGGGTTTGCTATAATCCCATTGTGACTCCATACCTCTTCCGGGTTAACTTCCGGAACAATGAGTGGAACTCCTTCAACCATCCTGAAAGCACTGCTGTTATCTACGACCACTACACCTTTGGAGGCTGCTATAGGTGAAAACTTTTTTGATACTTCTCCTCCTGCTGAAAAAAGTGCAATGTCGATCTCTTTATCAAAAGAATTTTCATTCAATTCCTCAACTATTATATTTTTCCCCCTATAGTTTATTATTTCCCCTGCACTTCTAGATGATGCCATCAGGTATAAATTTTTAATGGGAAACTTTCTTTCCTCCAGTACCTGTAAAAAAGTCTGTCCCACCAATCCTGTAGCTCCTGCAATTGCGACATTATATTTTTTCATGATCATTCCTCCAAATTGTAATAAAAAGCAACGTGATGTTGCATCCAATTAATTATAATCAAAATTTTTACAAATTTAAATTTATTAAGAAATTTCATAATTCCCCAGATAAATAAAAAAGTCTATTTAGATAGAAATTCTAAATAGACTTATAAAAACCCTATATTAGAAGCATCTCTTGTTTTGGATAACTAAAAGAGGTTTGCTTCTGTTTTTCGAAAGCAAACTTAGGTCAGGGTTATTATGGTTGTCATCATATTTTTTATATACATAGTTTTTTCTCCTTGTTCGTTTTTTTGAACTCTTGTCCACTCCCGGTGGATTTAGAATATCATATAAAGATTCCAAAAAAAAGTCAAATTAATTTTTTTTAATTTTTGTATTATAATTAATATTTTGCAGTCATTGGGTCATCTTAAAATCCTGGTATAATCCCTAAGAACTACTTGAATACTGATGTGAAAAGTTAAATATTTAGAATGTAAAACTCATATTTATATTAAAAAAATATAACAAAAAAGGATCATAAAAATCAACAATTATTAGGAGAGTTTCACAGTATCCTTGCAAGGGCTCTTACTGGAGATCCATCCAGACCTTTTATCTTTAGCGGAGCAATATACAGCTCAAATTTTTTATTGATCAGATATTTTAAATTTTTTAGATTTTCTATGATGATCAGGTCTTTTTTTAACAGGATATGATGGATCTCAAAATTTACACTCTCCATAGGATCTATAGATACAGCATCTATACCTATGCCTTTCAAATCAAATCCCACAAGATATCTGGCTGCTTCTACACTTAGGGATGGAAATCCATTAAAATATTCTTCCCTCTCCCAAAACTCATCCCAACCAGAATAAAATAACACAAAAGAAGCTTTTCTTATCTCAGTTTCAAATTTCTTTAGATATTTTAATTCTATGGAATCATCTGACTCTAAAGGAATTACAATTCCCCTGCCTATAAATTTTTCAACAGAAAAATCACACAATGAATTCCCACCCTCTATCATATGGGCAGGAGCATCTATATGGGTTCCTGTATGAGAATACATGGTCAGTAGTTTTTCAGCAAATCCATCTTTTTTTATTGTATTTTTTTGAATGATTTTAGGCGGTTCTGTCCCTGGAAAAACAGGCATTTTTTCATCTATAACATGTGTTAAATCTATTATTTTCATCCTTCCCCCCTGTAAATTTTAATAACTTTATTTAACCCAAGTTGCCACCTCATAAGATATTTAATTCTTCATCACAAAGAAATGAGATAAAGGGATTCGCTAAGAGATCATTTTTTAGATGTTCCCTAGCTTCTCAGTAAATATTCTACTAAGTCGTTCAACAGAATAAGTTCCGCAGTGTAACGAGGACTGTTGCTATAAAAAGACTTACATTACCTTTGACTTACTTAAATAACATCATTTAAAAAAAGTGAGTTTTTCTTTGGTTCGTTTCTTTTGCTCACCAAAAGAAATGAACCCAGTTTAAGGATGGAATCCTTAGGTTTTTTATTCTATCTATAAAAATTTATTGTTTAAATGTCTTTTTTAAGTATACCCCATCTTCTTTTTTTTTCAAAAAGATCCTGGATAAAAATCTAAATTGTGCCTGTCTGGATTCAACGTCATGTTGCTCTTTTATCTCCCGCGGTATTTGACAGGAAAAGTTATCTGGATAGTCGACCCCTCTCCCTTCCCTAAATGAACTATAACCTCATTGAAAAATTCCATTGAATCTCCAATAACCTCGTATCCATTGTCTTTTATATATTTCAGAAGCTTTTTGTAACTTTCTTCTATGGTATCCCATGTATCCTTATGTATTATAGAGGCAAACCATCCTCCTTCTATTTTTAGGCTGTTTTTATGGTTACAGGAAGTAGGAGTAAAAAAACCAATAGTCTTTACTTCCATTGTGTTTCCCAGAATGATATCCTCCTTTGATATCCTCACAAAATAATCATCTCCTTTAATATCCAGTTCCTCCCTTATCTCCATTAAATCAGAAAATGTTTTATCATACTTTAAATAATCACAGGGTTTTTCTATTTGGATAGCAACGGCTTCCATAGATTCAAGGTATATGATCTGTGGCTCGATGTCATCCTTTTTCATCATGTTTTTTATCTCGGATATTTTTTTATCTATGATAAGCTTCGATTCAATCATCTTTTTTATCTTTAGATCCACCAATCTTTTCTTCTCCTCTAAATACTCCAAACTCTCCTCAGGGGAACGGCTTTTAGTATACTCCCTTATCTCCTTCAATGAAAACCCGGCCTCCTTGAGTATGAGGATAAATCTCAGGTTAGAAAATTGATCCTCTCCGTAGTACCTGTAGGAGGTCTCGGTATCCACAAATTTTGGTTTAAATAACCCAATCTCATCGTAATAGATAAGGGTCTGCCGGGAAATCTTAAAAAAACCGGCTATTTCATTGATCTTATATTTTTTTTTCATAGAACCTCCTAAAAATACTCTTGACTATATAGTATACTATATAGTTTATAATGTATATAGAAACAAGGAGGTTACTCATGAAAAATTTAAGTTTAGAAAACGGATGTGTAAAAAAAGTATTTTTTAAGTTTGCAATTCCCAGTATAGTAGGATTATTAATTGTGTCCATGCAGATAATGATAGATGGGATGTTTATAGGGAAGATCGTGGGGCCCAGAGGTCTTGCATCGGTTAACTTAGCCATGCCGTATATGAGTACCATTATGAGTATAGTCATGATGATCTCAGCCGGAGGTGCTGTGTTGGCCTCCATCTCTTTGGGAAAAAACCAAAAACAAAGAGCAGGGGAGATAGCAACCTTTACTCTGGTATCGTATTTAGTAATAGTGGGAGTAATATCCATAGGCAGTTTGTTTATTTTGGATAAAATAATATTGTTTTTAGGAGCAGACAGGGGATTATTGCCTCTGGTAAAGGCTTATATGAAGCCTTTACTGTTATTGTGCACGGTTTGGAATCTTCCAATATATACCGAAACATTTGCCAGGGTCGGGGAAAAACCCAACTCTGTGTTTTTAAGTGGTTTTGTTTGCTGCCTCAGTAATGTAGTCTTGGACTACCTGTTTATTGTAAGATTCGGCTGGGGAATGTCTGGAGCAGCCTATGCCACAGCAATAGCTAACCTTCTGGGCGGGCTGGCACTCTTTGGTTATTTTTTTAAGGGAAGATCTCAGATACAGTTTTCTAAATTTCGAGGTGACTTTAAACTTTTAAAAAACATCCTCTATAACGGGAGTTCCGAGATGCTGACAGTGGTGTCTACGTCGGTAGCGGCTTTTCTATTTAACAGAATAATCATGAGAGAATTGGGAGAATTAGGAGTTTCAGCTCTTACAATAGTATTTTATGTGAATACCATTGTAAACATCTCCCTCTACGGGTTGGCTCAGGCATTACAGCCTATAATTTCATATAATTTAGGAGCAAAAAGAATAGAAAAAATTTATGATGTATTAAAAATTGCTCTCACAACCGGAGGAAGTATAGGTATTGTATTTTTTATCCTGATGAAATTTTACAGTGCTCCCATAGTAAATATCTTTACCAATGGAAATACCCAACTGACCCTTCTAACCAATGAAGCCATAGCATACTTTGTATTTGCTTATATATTTTCTTTTATAAATATAATATCCAGTTCATTCCATACGGCCATAGAAAAACCCCTGGAATCTGCCAGTATAGCATGTCTCAGATCCCTTATTTTTGTAGCAATATTCCTTTTTACCCTCCCATCTATTTTTGGACCCCGGGGAATATGGATGGCTATCCCCATGGCAGAAGTTACCTGCCTGATTATAAGTATATCTATGATGATGAGATCTTTTAGAGTAATAGAAGACAGGATGAGACTAGCTCCAATAAATTAGTGATTTAAAAAGGCTGCTTTCGTAAATTATAACCATAAAACTGGACACTTCTAATTGAGTGTCCTTTTTGATTTTTTTTTACAAAGTTACATTATAACCAAGGTCTAAGTGTAATGTCTATCTCTCCGATAATTATTACTAATAAAAAAAGTGCCTTGACTATGAAGCTGCTTCATAGTTTACTATTGATTTATAAACAAGGTATGATAACTCATTGGAGTTATTAAAAGGAGGAAAAAAATGATCGATTTCAAATCAGATAAGAGTTATTTTAAGGAGTATTCATTAAGACTTATATTTCAAAATGTTGTTATGGGGTTAATGATGGCCGCAGATAAAATTATTGGTACTATGTTTATAGGTGTAAACACTTTGGTGGCCATTAATCTAATTGGACCAATGCAATTGATGATATATGCCATATCAACATTGTTTATGAGTGGCTTGGGTTCGTATGCAGGATTTCTATTGGGACGAAAAGATGTAGATAAAGCCAATCAAGCATCTAGTATGACACTTTTTGTATTGGCAGGGACCATGGGATTCATAACGATAGTTGTGATGTTATTTTCAGAGAGTATTTCATATTTTGTTGGAGCAAGAGGAGAAATTTTAGAGATTACTACCAAATATTTGTTCTATGTTAGTTGGGGATTTATGGCAATGGTTTTAGCTGCTGCTCTGGATGTATTAATTATGAATGACGGAAGTCCGAGCTTTATTATGAAAGTTAATGTGTTTTCAACTGTACTTAACTTGATGCTTAATTTAGTTTTTGTAGCATTTCTAAATTGGGGAATTTTTGGTTTAGTAATAGCGACAACTCTAAGTAACATAGTGCATCTAATTATCTCTAGTTACTATTTTGCTTTTAAATGCAAAACAATAAAATTTGTCACTCCTAGAATAAATATTGAAGTTCTCTTAAGAATCCTTTACAATGGGTCAAGCGATTTTATTGGTATGTTTAGTGAAGGGTTTAAAAGATATATAATTAATATAGCAATTATTGCTTTTTTAACGCCAAAACATATGGAAGCATATTCTGTCGTTTCTATGTTTATCATAATTTTTATATCCAGCATATTTTATGGAATCGCTCAAGGTTTGCAACCAATCTTTTCAAAAATGATGGGTGCGAAGAAGTTTGAAAGACTTAAACCACTTCTAAAATACTCTGTAAAGCAAAGTAATTTCATTGCACTTGCTGTATTTCTAGCAGCCCTTCCTTTTATGAAGGTTCTTTTAGGGTTCTTCTTGAGCGATCCCGAAACAGTAAAGATTGGCTTTTATATCTACTTGACATATGGTTTAGCAACACTATTTGAAAACCTTCCTAATGCTGCAATTATGTTTTTTACTGCGATTAATAGACCATTAGAATCTATTATATTTTCAGTATCAAGAACCATATTTTTACTACCAGTGCTGACTTATTTAAGCATCTATATGTTTGGTCAATCGGGATTAATGATTGGTACATTGTCTGCTGAATGTATCATGATACTAGCATCATACAAATATCTTAAGCCACTTGCAATTGAAAAAATACAAATTGTTGAATAATAGTTTTCGAAAGACTTGAGGGGGAAAGCATGAGTGACACGCTGAAGAAGAATGAAGTATCTAAGATTTTAGGAATGAGTCGATCAACCATCAGATATTATGAACAAGTAGGTTTAATAAAACCTCCAATTGATGATAATAACTACAGAGGGTATGGAATTAAAGAATTAAAACTGCTCAGTCAGATTAGTTTTCTCAGGACCATTAATTTAGATATTGATACTATAGGTCGAATATTACATGATAAATCCGATGATTCATTTGAAATATTAGTCCAAAAGAAGAGAGAACTTAATGATTTGATTAAGTTCTATAAAAATAATGTGAAAAAAATTGAAGAAATTTTACAATATAATAGTTCAAAAAGTGAGTCTATTAATTATCAGATTCTGAAATTTCCAAATAGATACCTTTACAAAATTAAATTACAGAATGAACACCTGGATGGCTTTTATAAAGAGAATGAAGATTTTTTTCAAACGAATACCGTGAGTTTAGAAGATTGGTTTATTAATATAACTGATGCAAACGTATTTCTGAATGAAAGTAATGTTGATTTTATAGAATGCATTGAGGTTAAGGAGGATAGAAATAAGGAGTTTATGCTAATTCCAAAAGGCAAGTTTGCATGTTTTGATATTACTTTTGAAAATAATAACTCAGAGAATTGGAAAGCCATAGCCGACAAACTAAAAAGGTTTCTTTTCGAGAATTCATTTGAGACAAGAGATGAAAAAATTCTATTTCTAAATAAAGATAATTTGAATTTAAATTTTGCTGATTCAAGAAGAATGCTTTCAATTCAGGTGCCGATTGTGTAGGCCTAGAGAGATCATCGATACTATACCTAGTATAATAAATTACGACTTGAACTTATTTATCACATATAACTAATAAAATGGCGTTAATTTTGTATATATACTTATAGCGCATCAATAGGAGGAGATATGAAAGACTTTAAATCTATAGAGCAAAGGTGTAATTTTAAAACAAGACAACTCTCAGTAAAAAGTTGGATTCATCAGAATGAGGATTTAACAACTGAACAATATTTTACCGAAAAGGTTTTAAGCATATTAACTCCTCAGGTTACAAAATTTTTACCTGATGGATGGCAGAAAATTAATAACGTAGAAGACGCACAGGTATGGATAAAAGAAAGATTAGAAGAAAGTTGTTTTTTAACTGTTGAACTTATTAAAACCAATGAACTAGTAGGATTTATATTCCTCTATAAGTCAGGTTCGCAAGATAATTATTATGATTTGCGATTTGGATACCTTCTATCAGAAACTATATGGGGTAAAGGTTTGGGAACTGAATTAGTGAAAGGTTTAGCCCAATGGTGTGAAAGAGAAGGAAATATCAAATCAATTTCTGGAGGTGTTACAATTAATAACGTAGGCTCTATTAAAGTGTTGGAGAAATGCGGTTTTTCTCCAACTACTTTAGACAATGTAGTTATTTATGAACGTAAATTTAATTGTAAATGAAGCAATATAATTATAAAATGGTTCTGTTGCAACAATTATGAAAAAATTTAAAATCTCCATAAGATTTTTTATTTAATCTGCAATTCCAAATAATTCATTTATAAATTTACATTCTAAAAGGGCATTTCGATCTAATCCATCGACCTGCCTTTTTCTTATTATATCAAAATTATTGCACCGGAATCTTTATTTTCACCCTAAATAATTCCAAAAAATTTTGCTGTAAAGGGAATTAAAAGAGCTGGCAGAAAATTCAAAATCTTTATTTTAGTTATTCCCAGAATATTTATTCCCGTTGCCAAGATAAAGATCCCTCCCAGTATAGTCAGTTGATTCAAGAGCTCCGGAGTAACCAGGTCCTGCATTGCACTGGCTCCAAGGTATATACTTCCCTGCCAGAGAAAAAGTATAAGCCCTACCAATGCTATGGATATCCCATAATTAATTGAAAGAATTACAGAGGTTATCCCGTCCAATACAGCATTGGCATAAAGCATGGTATTATCTCCCCTGATGGCGCTTTCTATAGGCCCTACTATGGATAGAGCTCCTACACAAAACAATACAACTCCGATAACTATCCCCTGCACAGGATTCTTGCTACCCTCATATTTTTTGCTTATGAGATCTATCTTTTTATCCAAATTGATCCATTCTCCTAAAACGGCTCCTATCCCTATACTTAATATAAATATCAGCGGATTATCTATAAGGGTCATCCCCTTGGATATATTGGATATCCCTATGGCCATGGCGACAAAGCCCATTCCCTGTATAGTCCTTTCTTTATACCGTTCTTCAATGCCCTTATTAAGAAAACTTCCTACGGCTGCTCCTGCTACTATGGTCGCTGTATTTACTATGGTTCCCAGCATTTTTCATCCCTCCCATTTAGATTCTTTATACAATTTGAAGTATACAGTCTTCACCTGGTAGAGAGTCTATACTAAATTATTTTTTCTTTATTTCTATCCTTCTGATATATTGTTTTTCGGTAGATGATATGGAGGTGATTACCAGGGCCATCTCATAAAATAATCCCTCTGTCTCTATCTCATTATCTTTTATATATTTTTCCAGAATTTTATAATATTTAGGTGAATTTTCTCTTTTTCCTTTAAAATATATCGTTAAATATTCTCCTGCCGGCTTTAGAGAAAAATTTAAAAGATCTTTAAAGTCTTTATCGATTAGATAAACACCGGCATATTCTCTATACTCAGAATCCTGTTTCATCAAAAGCCCTACATTTCCCAGGGTCAATGAATGGGAAAAATCCGTTTTTTCCCCTAACTCTCTCACTAAAAGTTCCAAATCACTCTCTTTATAAAATGCTTTATCCACAGTAAAGATCTTATTTTCATCCATATGTTGAATCAATACTCTTCCAAACTCAGGAATTTTTTTTATTTTTTCCATATACTCCAGTCTCTCCTCCACACTTTTTTTCGCACATTCCAGCTCCTTTATGGTTTTCTCCAGCTCTTCTTTCTGATCTAAAAAAATTGTTTTCAGGAGGGATATATCTCCATTTTCCGTATGTTCCTTTATCTTATCCAAGGAAAGCCTGCTGTATCTTAAATTTAAAATATTATTTAACAGTTCAAATTGATCTGAAAAATAATATCGGTATCCTGTATCTTTGTCTATATACCCGGCTTTAAATATCCCTTTATTGTGATAGTGCCTCAATGTGGTTATGGGTATATTAAAAAGTTTACTGACTTCTCCTATACTGTATCTTATTTTCATCCCCTCCTCTATCTTTTGAATAAGCGTTATCTCAATAAGATAATCATACTATAAATCCAATAAATATACGATTGTAATTGTGTTTTTCCCAAAGATATTATGACATGAAAGTAACCTGTTCTCTAGTTATAAAATAACTTCCTTACCTGCTAAATTAGATATAGTATAAAAAAAAATTGTATGATATACTTCTTAGAAATATGATGTATAACACAAAATATATTTTAATGAAATATGGAGGAAAACCATGAAAAAAGAGATTCTAAGATATTTAAAATTATTTTTAGGTTTGTTTATTTGTTCCTTAGGAGTCATTATTATTATTAAATCTAATCTTGGATTTTCTCCATGGGATGTATTGCACCAAGGAGTATCAAAGGTCATTCACATCACAATAGGTCAGGCCAGTATTTTTGTTGGACTCATAGTTATAAGTCTGGATTTTTTTCTGGGAGAGCGAATAGGAAGCGGAAGTATATTAAACATTATTTTAGGAGGGATCTTTATGGATTTAATTCTCTCCCTAAACATAATTCCTCTAGGCACAGGTATAACCATGGGAATTTTTATGATGTTCTTGGGATTATTTGTACTCAGTCTAGGATGTTATTTCTATATGTCTACCGGCCTTGGATGCGGTCCTAGAGACGCTCTTATGGTTGCTCTCACTAAAAAAACAAAGTTTTCAGTAAGAGCAGTTAGAAATATTATTGAGATCACTGTTTTAGGTACAGGATACCTTCTGGGAGGATATGCAGGAGTGGGAACGGTTATCACCGCTCTTTTCACAGGAAGTTTTATCCAGGGAGTTTTTAAACTCTTTAAATTTGATGTGAAATCTGTAGTCCATCGGGATATAAAAAGTGAAGTTATTTCATTAAAAAGATACATAGTTAAGAGATAAATAAAAAAACATAAGGTTTATGACCGGGCAGGGATAGAAACAATAAAAATTTAATTTTATAAATTAGCTTGAAATCATAAAATAACCTCCTTCCCTGCCAATTTAAGTATAGCTTTTAAAAAGATCTAAATCAAAAAAATTATAAAAAAAAGGGGGGATGCTCACCCTTTTAAAGTACTGTATCATAGATATAAATCATAAGTTAGTTAATTTTTTCAATAGAAAAATTCAGCCACTTAACCTCAAATAAGGGATTTCATCATAGAAAAATCCTTTCTAAGTAATTAAAGTTTTTTATGATAAACATTGATATTTTGGAACCTGCATTTGACACTCTCTAAATTTGAATATTCATGATCTACATTTGCTCTAAATCTTAAGGCTTCTCCTTTTTTTAAAACCATAGATTCCCTGCCTATTTTCACCCTGAGGATCCCTTCAATAACAAATATATATTCTTCTACTTCATTTGGATGCTTTGGGGAAGGATGAACGCATCCTGGTTCTAAATCTACATACAGTATTTCAAAATTATCGTTATAGGGAAACATTGTGTAAATTTTCATATTTTCACCGCATTCCATTACGGGCTCTAAATCTATAGGGGAGACAAATTGATAATCCAATTCAGGTTCCTTCATAAATTCTGAAAAAGGGACTTTAAGACCTGTGGCAATCTTCCAAAGGGTTGTTACTGTAGGATTCGATTTTCCCCTCTCGATCTGTCCCAACATAGGTTTACTTACTCCTGTAGCAGCAGCAGCTTCATCCAAACTTAAATTTTGGCTTTTTCTTATGGACTTTAAATTTTGTCCGATTAATATATTTAATTCTTTCATAATAACTTACTCCTTAAATTTTTATATAATTTAGTATAGCACAAAATATTTTTGTATGCTATACTTGCAAAAAGGACACTATATAATACAAAAATATGTTTTAGTGTAAAACCAGGAGGTAGAATCATGAAAAAAGAGGTGTTAAAATACTTAAAATTATTTTTAGGTTTATTTGTTTGTTCCTTAGGGATAATAATTATTATTAAATCTGATCTGGGATTTTCTCCGTGGGATGTACTTCATCAGGGGATATCCAAGGTTAGCAGCATTACAATAGGCCAGGCCAGTATCTTTGTCGGACTTATAGTTATAACTCTGGATTTTTTTCTGGGAGAGAGAATAGGCAGCGGAAGTATATTGAATATTATTTTTTTGGGGACCTTTATGGACCTGATCCTCTACCTGGACATAGTTCCTCAAGGCACCGGTATAACCGTAGGAATTTTTATGATGTTTTTGGGGATTTTTATACTCAGTGTAGGATGCTACCTCTATATCTCTACCGGTCTCGGATGTGGTCCCAGAGATGCACTTATGGTTGCTCTCACTAAAAAAACCAAGCTTCCAGTAGGAACTGTGAGAAATATAATTGAAATCAGCGTCTTGGGTGCAGGTTATCTTATGGGAGGATATGCAGGAGTAGGAACTGTTATCACTGCCCTCTTCACAGGGAGTTTTATTCAGGGAGTTTTTAAACTCTTTAAATTTGATGTGAAATCGGTAGTTCACCGGGATATAAAAAGTGAAGTTATTTCATTGAAAAGATACCTAGCAGATAAGTAAAAAAGAACAAGGACTGTTTAGATATTCTTATAAGAGGTTTATTAAGTGCTGTAGAGCACTCAATAAACCTCTTTTCTGCTATATGAATAGTATATTCATATTATGATTAAATGAAAAGTAATTGCTGTAAAAGGATCCACGGAGATTAATAAACAAAATAATTTTTTTATAATTTAAACTTTAAAAAAAGGAATTTTTGCAGTTTTAAAGAAAATAAGATCACGTAAGAAAATAGGAGATACTTGAACTTCAAAATAATAAAACGGAGGTAATAAGATGAATAATAAAGAACAGCATTGGAAAGAAACACTGGATTATGAATATGAAGGTCACATTTATACTATGCAGGACACAGAATTTGATAATGCAATTTTAGAAAGTTTTGACAATAATATGTATGAGCTTTATTTAGCGGTTAATTCCACAGATCATACAAGTGATAGATTTAAAAAACTTATAAGAGCCATAGAAAATTTTAACAATCTTTTTGATGATCAAAAAAATACCTTTGATCTGGATATAAGATGTAAAGAGATTCTAAGCTACAGCTAACCGAAATTGGACTTTAGGAGATCTGTGGTTTATTATGAAGGTTCTATAAAAAGGAAATGATGCTATGTATGTTGCAGCTGTACAGATAGAAATAAGAGTTCCCTGGGCCAAATCTCTCAAGGACAAAAGAATGGTCATGAGAAGTCTTAAGGATAAATTTTTAAAAAGATTTAAGATCCAGCTGACCGAAGTGGGACTTCAGGATGTAAAGAACAGGGGAATGGTTGCCTTTGTCCTTGTATCGGCCAGCCAGAAATCTGCTCTGGATATCCAGGGAAAGATGATAGATTTTTTTCTGGAGAACTGTCCGGAGGAGATAGTAGAGATATCTCGATATCTCGATAAGTATTAGTAAATTGCTTTCTGTCAAATTTTGGGGTATACACTTAGTGTGATTATATCGAGAATTTGATAGGAGTTGTTTTATGAAAAATACAGAAGAATCGTTAAAAAAACTTTGGGAGTCTCATTTAAATAAAGAAACCAAAGTTAGGAGGTGCTAATTGGCTTACTATCTGGTTAAAATTGCTGTTACATCATTTTTAATTGTAGTAATCTCCGAAAGTGCCAAAAGAAGTTCTCTTATTGGAGCTTTACTGGCATCTATTCCATTACTCTCAATACTGGCAATGTTGTGGGTCTATATAGACACCAAGGACATCATGAAGGTCAGCGCCTTGTCATCAGGTATTTTTTGGCTCGTTTTACCTTCCATGGCTTTTTTTGTGGTGTTGCCACTGCTGTTGAAACAAGGGTTGCATTTTTACCTCAGTATGGTAATTTCCATTGGCGTTACTCTTTTATGCTACTGGCTGATGATCATTGTTCTAAATCACTACGGAGTTAAACTATGATGTCATAGAGCATAGTGCAACAATTATAAAAGGGGATTTTGATGGGTTAAATCAAAATCTCCTTTCTTTTAATACAAGTAAATCTTTTGATTTTTCGAAAAAACCTCACAATGAGAGATAAAAAAAAAGGAGTTTTATGATTTTGCCAGTATAAATATTTATCATAATTTAAACAGGGAGGTAAATATGGCAAAATTATTTGAGGTTTATAAATGTAAAGTCTGTGGAATCATTACCAAGGTATACCACGAAGCGGGAGGTACTTTAAGTTGTTGTGATCAGGAGATGGTGCGTCAGGTGGAAAACACAACAGATGCTGCAGTTGAAAAGCATGTCCCGGTTATAACTAAGATAGAGGGTGGATTTGAAGTTCAAGTTGGTGAAACTCTTCATCCTATGACAGAAGATCACTACATTGAATGGATTGAATTAATTGTTGATGATTGTTGGGTAACTACTGCATTTTTAAAACCTGGAGACGAGCCTAAAGTTATTTTCAAAACATGTTCAGGAGAAAAAGTAGAAGCTAAAGCATATTGTAATTTACACGGGTATTGGAAGGCAGGATTTTAACATTAAAAACCTGGTCATCTATAAATAAATATTTTACAGCCACTATGTTGGGAGTCTTCCTAGATAGTGGCTTTTTATATACATATTTTTTGTTTAAATTTCACCGAAATAAATAAAGGATCCTCTTCTGAATTTTCTTAAATTTTAATAATTACTACTATAGATTATTAGTAAGATACTTTTAAAACATCACCCTCACTACAGCTGTTATCCCAAAGTTCCCAATCTCTTCTGCAAGAATACCATATTCACTTCCGGTCTTCCCTCCTATATAAAAAGGAATAAGATTAATGTCTATATTATTATTGTAGAAATAAGTGATAGTTGCTCCCAATGAATAGCTGTAATCATCCATATTCACGAAAGAATATCCTGTGAGTATAAGTTTTTCGGAATATTCATAGGTAAGAGAAGGCATTAGGTAATTTCTACCCGCCAGCTGTCCTGCAAGTATCCTGTTGATATTGTAATTTTCTTTTTCACCTTCACCCAGCCCGTGATAAAGATACTCCACCACCACACGGTATTTCTCTCTAAAGTAGTTGTCTATACCGGTAATGTAGACTAACTCTTCTTTCTGAAGGTAGTAGGCTCCCTCCAGCCAGATTCCGTAATCCAGGTAAGGTATGCTGAAACTGAGATCTCCTCCTATTATATCGTCCTTGTCTTCAAGTTCCCCCCATTCTGCTGCTCTTTTCCCCTTATGAATATATAAAAGATCTATATCGTATTCTGAAATGGTGGTCTTGTATTTTATCCCGTATTCCTCATCCCTGTCCGAGCCGTCTTTTGCTGCGTATATCCCCTGCAGGGCACTGTCTTTGATATATCTAGTCAATATTATGCTGTCCCTTCCTCTTTTTACATAGGTCGGATCATATGCCGCTCCCAGGGGGAGATCGTTGAATATATCTGTCGGGTTGAAGTTGTATCCGGTTCCCCATCCTATTCTATTTCTACCGATCTCCAAATCGGTTTTAGCTGTCATGAATTTTAACTGAGCAGCATCAACTCTGTCCACACCATCCCCAAACCTATACTCCAGAAAAAAGGAATAATGTTCTTGTTTATCATCTTTTAACACAATTCTACCAACTGCCTCGTCTTCAAAAGGGTATCTTTGGCTGTCAAACCCCTGATATTTTAATTCTGTATTCAAATCCAGAGAAAATATTGAGATTGTAACAGCTAAAAACAAGATGACAGGAGCAGCAATTTTCATGGTAATCTCCTCCTATTTCTTTAGATTTTTTTCAGAAAATTCCGAATCCTCCATCTCAAAATCAAAATCCAGGCTTTTCTCATGAGTTTCTATCCGTGTTATTTTGCCACTTATTAAATCCGTCATAATCACTCTAATGGCAGTCCACCGATCCTTCACCTGTTTAACGTTTTCAGTGACCATTACCTTGTACCTTACTTCATTTTTGTCATAATATTCCAACCTTTCTTCAATAAAATTTTCTTTATTGACTCTGGCAACTATATATCTATAGTTTCTTTCCCTGTCCACCGGGTAGATCTTAAGTATATAGTGATCTTTTTCATCCTCTAAGATCTCTCCGGTAAAATCCTCCACATAATCAATATTAAGATCATTGTAGCTGAAGGTCGATCCCATCATACTTCCCTTTTTTGCGCTCTTTGACAGGAGTCTGACCCTGTTGCTCCTCTTATTGTAATACCAGATTTTTTCCCCCTTTATGAGGATTGCCGTATCCTCGATCCTGGGTGGAGAGGTAAATCTCATAAGTTGCAGATCCTTTTCCCCTTTTTTGTGGTACCCTTCAAATTCCATGGTAGTTGTTTTACCCTTGTTTTCTATAATCATCGCATATGCCGCCCTTGAGGTTTTATAATCCTGGGCATCTTTCATATTTTGAAGTATTTCAGATGCGTCTCCTGCAAAAACCGATATACTTATGGTAGCCAGAAAAAACATCACCACTCTATTCATAGATCATCACCACCTTTATCTTCTATCTTGTCCACTACAGAAACTAAACTCACAAGGAAGGTTATCGTTAATATATAGGCAAACCCCACTCCCATAATCAGCAGAATACCAAAGTGCACAAACCCCCTGTACCTTGCAAACATAAGGGTACCGAAAGCAGCTATTGTTGTCATGGTAGTCAGGGTAACCGCCTTTCCGCTGCTTCTTACTGCTGTAAAAATATCCTTTTCTCTCAGATATCTGTGGATAATATGAACCCCGTCATCTACACCTATACCTATGATGAGAGGAACACCTATTATATTCACCATATCAAATTTAAATCCAGTCCATCCCATTACTCCCAGGGTAGCCAAAACTGAAAAAAGCATAGGAATTATAGCTATAGTTGCATATTTCAGACTTTTAAAATCCAGAATCAGCACCATATATATTGCAAACACTGTCAACAACAGTACTTTTTTCCCCTCCTCTGCAGATTTTTCAATCACTTTCAAAAATATCTTCACACTTCCTGTTACATCCTCTTTCAGACTATCGATCTCCTTCATATGTATCTTTTGAAAATCAGCTCTCCAGATATCCTGTTTCGGATAAAATGTTGTTATATATGTTCCGTCCATCCCTACATAATCTTCCTTCACTTTATCGGGAAGATCTTGAATATTTATAATTTTTGAGCTGTTGCTGGTTCTCATTATATTCTGGAGTTCCCCTATGAATATTTCCTGGGAACTTTCAAAATTCTCTCTGTATAAATTTACCCCAGATACCAGCTTACCGATGATACCCGAGTCCACTATCTCGTCACATCTTATCCTGAGATCCTCTTCTCCCCCTATATATGCCAGGTCTGCCAGTTCTATAAGGTTATCTTCCAGTCTCAGAAGCTCCTGGGTGATACCTTCCGGATATATCTCTCTGTCGGGAATCTCTTTAATTTCTTTTTTTAATTTTTTCGCGACTTTCATCCTCTTCATCTGTTTTTCTTTGGAGGGCAGATAATCTATAATCGAAGATATTACCCCTATAGTTTTCAGTTCATCTGCCCTGTCAAAAACTTCCTGAGCCTCCTCCAGGGTTTTGGACACCACTATGGTATTATCGGAACTGAAATCAAATTTATCGATAATCTCTCTGTTAAGCACCACACTTTCCAGGTTTTTAGGTTCTATTTTGAGCATATCATTTTCAAACTCAACCCTCCCAGCTTTAACTGCTAACAGCAGTAAAAGAAGGATCACAGTCACCAATGAACTCCACTTCTTTTTTATAACCTGATCCTCCATCTTATAAAAAAATCCCCTTTTCTCTGTTTTTTTTATCCTGGTTTTCCCTCCAAACACCAGGAGAAGAGAGGGCAAAATCAAAACTGCCGATACAAGGGTGCATATAATCCCCATGCTGAGCACCAGTCCGAACTCACTGAACCCTGGAAAATCACTGAAAGCAAACATTAAAAAACCTATTGCTGTTGTTGCTGCTCCTGTTGTGACCCCCTTCATTATTTTGGAATAGATTGCCAAAACAGCTTCCTCTACACCTTTTCCCCTTCCTCTCTCTTCAAGAAACAAAGAGATTATATGGATGGAGTAGTCTATCCCCAATCCTATGAGGATGGCTCCCATCATGGCTGTCATCATATTCAGGGTCCCTATTATCAGGTATGTAAGCCCCATAGCCCAGATTATTCCAGATATTAAGGGAACAAGGGCAAGGACCGAGTACCTTATCATTTTGAAGCTCATTATAAATATTACCAGGATAAGTATGAGGGAAGCCGTACTTGAAACTTCCATATCTCTCTGAGAAACTACCATCTCATCCCTGGACAACACCTGAAGCCCCGTCACCCCAACTTCCACATTGTATTTTTTTGCCTTCTCCTCCAGATAGTTTTCAAGACGGTTTACCACTCCGATTACATTTTCAAAGTCATCTATACTCACCCCAGATTTAACAAGTAGGATTCCCATGCTTTTATCTGGAGAAATCATGTACCTGTCACCCCTTACAAACCTTCTTGCATCCTCAGGGGTGGTGTCACCCTCCTTTATCTTAACCAGGATCTCTTCCAGTAGGTTTAAAGAATTAAGAAGCTTCATCCTGTCTTTATCCACTTTTTCACTGTCGGACTCCTCTAGATAGCTTTGTTCAAAGTTATCATTTACACCGCCAAAAAAATCTTTTAGACTGGAGGCCGTCAGAGCTCTCCTTATATTGTTCAGGTCCCTTTCTTTGGTAAGAAGCAGACCGTTACCCTCCAGGAATTCCACCTGATTTTCATAAGTGACACCTCTGATCCCTTCTATATCTTTGATTCCTTCAGCACTACCCTTTATAAACTTTTTTATATCCCTTTCATTGCCATTCACAGCCACAACAATGGAATCCAGGGTATCGAAGTTTTCCAGGGCATTTTTATAAGCTATAACCGTTCTTTCTGTCTTGGGCAAAATATCCATGAACTGCATATTTAGCTGCAGCCTGCTCATAAATACTCCCATTATTATTGTTGTAACAAGGGATACTATTAGTATCGTCCTATGAAATCTTTTGACGAACCTTCCCAGCTTTATCAACATAAAATCACCTCTTAGATACCTCTATATTCATTTATAAGCACAATTATCCTTTTTATAGTCCACATATAATTTTTTTATTGCCAATAACTTCAATTCATCTATCTCTTTTTATTCCTACATCGATGTGTTTTTTACAACACAAATAAAAAAAAGACCAAATTTTATAATTTGGTCTTTTTTTTAACTCCGATCCTCCACAAGGACAAAAGAAAATATAAATTCTTAAAATTCAATCCTGTTTCTTCCTTTACCTTTTGCAGAATATAAAGCTTTATCAGCTCTTTCGTATAATTTATTAAATGTTTCCCCTGTCCTGTATTCAGCGATTCCAATACTAACAGTTATCTTTTCAGCCTTAGTAAAATCAAATTCTTCAATTTTTTTTCTTATTTTTTCGCTAAATTTCATAGTCTCTTGAAGATTGGTATTTGCAGCCACAATCAAAAATTCTTCTCCCCCCCACCTTGATATACTGTCTGTTGATCTTACATTTTCTTTTAACAGTTTGGAAATTTCAGATAAAACTTTATCTCCTATATTATGACCATAGATATCATTTATTTTTTTAAAATGATCCACATCTATGAGTAAAATACTCATAAAGTTACCATATCTGGAGTTTCTGTCTAATTCATTTTTTATAATCTTATCAATAGCCCTTCTGTTTTTTAAGCCGGTAAGGGGATCAAGTTCTGAAATTATATTTAGCTGTTGGTTTTTCTTTTGGATTTCCTCATATAATTCCAAACATTTTTTATTTGTTTTTCTCATTAAATACTGTCTGTAGATTAAAAAAGTAATTATTACGATAAAAATTACAGTCAGTATAAAGATAAATATCTGCATTTTATATCTAACAAAAAAATCCGGTGGCTTATTGACTATTGTGGCAGAAGGTGGTATTTTATCCTCATCGATCTCCCATTTCTTCAATGAATTGTAGTCATAGACAGTCTTCATGGGGGATATCTCTTTGTAATTTTTGTTGTCTTCTGAAAAAATAAGTTTTCCTGTTTTTTCTCCTATGACTTCAAAATTAATTAAATCTCCTCCTACAATACCACTTTCAAATAAAGGATCCCAAAAACTAAATACTGGAATATTTGAGTCTCTGCATATTATTTCAGAAACTTCATAGGGAGTCATTTTTTTCCCGAAACCATCGGAATGCATTAAGAGGTAAAAAGCAATTGTGTAATCATCTGGGATTCTAAGTTTTTTAGTTATCTCATTAATATTTTTATCCAGTAAATATTCAACGTCTATATTTTTCTCAAAGTTGGATATAATTTTTTTTAGTATATTAACCCGATTTTGACCTAGTTTATCAGAGGTCCCCATAACAATAATTTTTTTTATTTCTTTTATTCTAAAAATTTCTTCCATTGTGGAAGAATAATCTGGTATGCTTTTAATTATCAGATCACTTTCAAGTAAAAGTTCTTTTTTAACAATTTTTTTTGATCCTTCAAGCAAGACCCTTTTGGCATTTGGGAAAATATCTCTAGATGAAGTAAGCAGCTCTATGGCATTAAACCCCCAGCAGATAATATAGTCAAACTCAATATTTGAATACTTTGCTTTCAGGTAATCACTATAAAAATAATAAGATTTTTTTTGTAATTTCTGAGAATTCATATACTCAAAAAAAAGATTCTCTTTCTGTGAACTTGTTTTAAATGCCTTAGAAAGACCTTTCTCAAGGGAAACAGTAGCGGGAATATTTTTTTCAAAAGAGGAAATAAACAACACATTTATTGAATCCTCTCCTTTTGAAGTTATACAAATTAAAAAATAGATAAATATAGTGATTGAAGCAATTTTTTTGTATAGATATATCATAAAATCTCCCTTTTAAAATTTTTTTGAATCCAAACATCTACTTTAAGTATACTATGCAACAATTAAAAATACTAAAAAAAAGCTGAAGTTATGAAATATATATAATTTGAAGCTTTCAGAAAAAATTGCATTTCATTTTATAAACCAGCAGGAAATAAATAAAAAAATAGAAATATTAAATATTGAGGTTATTTTTTAAGAAGGGAGGAGATAAAATGAAAAAAATAATAATAGCTTTATTGTTTATAATATTAATTTCAAGCTTATCTAATAGTAACGCAGCTGATAAAAATGATGAACATTGGAATCGTAAATTTGAAACATATTATCATAATATAAAAGATAATTTAAATTTTATAAGTACATTTAAAGAAGAATACCAATTAAAAAAGAATCTGGAGTTTCACAGAGATAAAATGAACAAGATAGATAAATTAAGAAGTACCGCCCTTACAGGGGAAGAATTAAATTCCTTGGATAACAGATATAGCCAAGCCCAGGCAGAGATAAAACTGGGGGAAATAAAACTGAATAAAATCTATAAGGAAAGTGGTTGGATAACGAAAAACGTTGTTTCACCGCTAATGGATACCTGGATAGATATCTATGATGTTACTGATAAGGGGGATATGATCTCCAGGATTACGGTAATAGCAGCAGCATTAATCCTTACAGTTGTACTTATATTTGCATCAATACTTATAATTTCATTTATTTGAGATGATTTTAAAAAAGACAAAATAAAAAGGACACTAGAATAGTGTCCTTTTAAGGTTGATTTTTATTTGTCTGTATCACATTCGTCGTCAAAAGAAAGGATCTATATCTCTACCGCCTGCCTTTTGAGTGACTATATCATCATCAAAGAGTTTATCTATAACAACATCCTTTGTAATTAAATAATGATCTAAGAATGCTTATTTTGGAAATTTTAAGAGGTTAACAAAATACAGTGTTCAAATAAACTAATACATAATTCCATCTTTAAAATTTTGTTTACCTTTGATTTTTCCATTTTTGTAATACGAAATCCATTCCCCATTTTTTAATCCATCTTTATAATTTGCTTTAATTTCAATTTCTCCATTTTTGTGATAGCTAGTCCATTCACCATTTCTTTCCCCATCTTTATAATTTGCTTTATATTTGACTTCTCCATTTTCGTAATAGGTAGTCCATTCACCATCTCTTAATCCATCTTTAAAATTTTGTTTATATTTGATTTCTCCATTTCCATAATAACCAATTACTTTCCCATTTTTTTCCCCCTCTCTATAATTTACTCTATTTTCGATTTTTCCGTTTTTATGATAGCTGGTCCATCCCCCATTTTTTTTCCCATCCTTATAATGTTCTTTATATTTGATTTCTCCAGTTTCGTAATAGGTAATCCATTTCCCATTTTTTTCCCCATCTTTATAATTTGCTTTAATTTCGATTTTTCCATTTTTGTGATAGCTGACCCATTCCCTATTTTTTTCCCCGTCTTTATAATGTTCTTTATATTTGATTTCTCCAGTTTCATAATAGGTAATCCATCTCCCATTTTTTTCCCCGTCTTTACAATTTCCTTTAGTTTCGATTTTTCCATTTTTGTGATAGCTGATCCATTCCCCATTTTTTTCCCCATCTTTATAATTTTCTTTATATTTGATTTTTCCATCTTCATAATAGCCAATCACTTTACCGTTTTTTAATCCATCTTTATAATTTTCTTTACATTTGATTTCTCCAGTTTCGTAATAGCCAATAGTTTTTCCTGTGTATGGAGTTTCTTCATTTTTTTTATAATAGATTCCTTTTTTATTATGTAACTGATCTTTATTAATTGATTTTCTATAACTCATTAAAGTTAATAATATTTTTTTCATTATTTCCCCCCAATTTTTTTAATTCCATGATCTCCTCCTAATTTTTTAGGATATTTTATCACATTTAAATTGTTGCAACAGAGATTAAATAATTATTTAGAATTTAAAGTTTCAATTAAGGAGTTGGCTTTTCGGGCTACTTCTTTTTCATCTATATTTACCAATTTTCCATGTTTTACAACTATATTTCCATTTACTATGGTATAGTCTACAGCTCCCTTTACCCCAATGGTTCCAAGCATAGACCCATAGTCATACTGGGAACCTACCAGCTCCAATTTAGTGGAATCAATCATAAAAAGATCTCCCGCTTTTCCTATGGAAATTTCTCCGAGATCATCCCTTCCAAGGAGTTTAGCTCCGCCGTTTGTAGCTAGTTTAAGAATATCATATCCACTGAGAGCATCATTGCTGTATTTTAATCTCTGCAGAAGGAAGGCCACTCTTATTTCTTCCAAAAGATTTGACCCATCATTGCTGGCACTCCCATCAACACCAAGGCCTACAGGTACTCCCAGTTTAATCATTTCGGATATTTTTGCAATACCAGATGAAAGTTTCATATTCGAAATAGGGCAGTGAGCCACTCCTGTTTTGGTTTCAGCCAATCTTTTTAACTCCTCACGGGTAAAATGAATTCCGTGAGCATACCAGACGTCTTCTCCTATCCATCCCAAGCTTTCCATGTATTCAAGAGGTCTCATTCCAAATTTTTTAAGGGTAAATTTTTCTTCATCCATAGTCTCAGCCAGGTGGGTATGAAGCCTCACTCCGTACCTCCTGGCTAATTCAGCAGATTTTTTCATGAGTTCTCCTGTAACGCTGAATGGGGAGCATGGAGCTAAGACAACCTGTCTCATGGAAAATGGTTTTGGATCGTGATATTTCCTTATGAGTCTTTCGGAATCAGCTAAAATTTCTTCTACACTTTGGACCACAGTATCGGGGGGAAGACCCCCGTCTTCTATATAAATATTTACACCTTCTAAGAGTTGATCTTTAGCATCACAGGTAATCACTGCTTTGGCATTTTTAATAAAAAGATTATTTTTCTCCATTAGACTTCTCCCCTTTTTTTATTTTTGTCTGAACTAGATCGATGATTTATAAAATCAGTTTCTTTAATATTAAAGGAAAAAATTAAAAATCCTCTAATTTAATAGTAAGATTAGTTTTTTTACAATAGGTCAGCAGTAATTTTTTTGTAATCTACTAATTTTTTAGAGGGAATCTTATAAAATACTGTTTTATACAAAATTGATAATTAAATAAAAAAAAAAGGCCCATAGAAAAATCCTGCCAATGCCTGTACCACCAAACATTAGAGGAGATTTCTATGAATCCAAATCATATTATTATTTTAGAGAGAACAAAGTATATTTTTTTACAGTGTTTTAATCATTATTAAACATGGGCTTTCTTCTCCCCGTATTTCAACGATTTCTTCTAAGGGTAGAAACCCAATTTTTTTCATAAAAAAGCCTTGTTTTAGCATATGCTATATTGTCTAATGATTCACTTATTGTTTTGACCGTTAAAAATTTATAGCCTTTATCTTTTAAAATTTCTTCTACTTTTTATAACCTCTTTATTCGGTCTTTGTTTATCCATTTTTTTCGTTTTATAAATAAAAGTAACTCTCTTTTTATTTCTTTTTTTACAATGTCTATTTCACGAATTTGGTATTCTTCTTCAAGATTTTTAGAATATTCATGTAAATTATAAAAGAAAAGATCTTTTGTTATACTGATGACTGGATTAGATACTTCATCAATAAATTCTTTCTGTTTATCATTTCCTCGATATCCTTCATATTCTTCTAAATTAAGTATTTCATATTGAATATCTTCAATAATTTTTTGCCGATCATTCCAGTTTAGTCCCATATTTCCTCCCTGATTGCTTTTACTAAATATAACTACAGTATTTTTTCAGAAATTAACTTTATAACTTTACTTTCAGTGGCTTTATCTTACTTCTCTAGAATATAAACCCTAGACCTCTGAACTTTCTCCTTATTTTCTTCCAATGGCGCGATTTTTAAAATAAATGATACACAATCATTCATTTTAAATGCGACTTAAAGACAGAGGATACAGCTAGAAAAAAAGACGGGGCCAGGGGGAAGTTCCAGAGTTTCCTTACTGAATAACAGGTTAATAACAATATCTTAACTCTTTTTCAGTTTTTTTACAATATTTTTAACTCTTTTTTTATAATAATCTGTATTATTTATAATATTTTGTAAAAAAAAAGACAGTTTTCACTATCTTTTTTTAATATTTCCTACAAGCTTAGTCACATATACTATAGGATGTAAACTCTTTGATCAGCTGCTACTGAAGGTAGTTTTATTATTCTTACCTCTTCCATAACTCCAGAGGGCTATTGGATTAGATGATATTTATAATCATTATTTACTTTTATACCTAAAGCTTAATTATCGCATCATTATAACGACTTGATTTAGAATTATATTTACCCGATACATTGAACTCATCATCTTCTAATTTAACATTTGATATTTTATCTAAATCAAACTGTCTAAAACTAGAAAACGGCTTTTGTTCAGAACTAAAACCTGAAGTCTGCTCGATATCAACTTTCACTGATTTTGTTCTATTTTTATTTATATGATTATAAACCGCATGGGGATTACCTGTTCGTTCTCCTTCATTATTATAGTCAAATGAAATATTTTGTTGTAATTCAATCGCTTTTTTTAAAATTTTTAAAGACATAACTTACCTCCTTGTAAATACGATAAAGCAAATCCCAATGTATTAATTCAAATAAAAGTCATATTTTTTCAATGATTTCCTTAATAAACTACATATTAATCATAGGTATATTAACTCTTTTTAAAGTTTTTTACAATGTTTTTAATTTTTTCATGAAAACCTGTATTTTTTATAATATTTTATAAAAAAAGGAGAGAAAACTCTCCTAAAAATTGAAAAGATCGAGATGTCTTTTTAGAATCTAATTTTCCAAATAAATAACCTCCTCCTCCCCCATCTTGGGGGGAGGGGAGGTGAGAAGGGTAAATTAGTATTAGTTCAACTAATACTATATCTACTAAATTAAGGTGATCTATCTCCCTGTTGGAGACATTTAATTTTATTATCCTCATCAATTTTTATACTTTCGACGGTTACAGAAGGTAATATTCTTCTTATTGTAATTATACAGTTATTTTTTTCACTTTATCTTGGGAAGTTATTTGATTATTCATTAAAATTTAATTATTCATGAAATAGTTTATAGTTTTTGGGTGAATCTTTAAAGTACAAAATTCAAAATATTTACATTTAAATGGGAATAAAAATAAATCAAAAAAAGATCCTAAAATTTTAGGATCTTTTTTCTTTGTCCAGGATTAATTTATTTTTTATCTAAACTCATTTTTCCAGGTCCAATCAGCATCAGGGCAATTAAAGCCCCTAAAATTGGAATAGCACCAAAAAATAAAAAGTTAGGCGGCATTCCTTCTGCAAACTTAAATGGTGCAATAATTTTCGGCACTGTAACTATAATGGTTGAAAGCTGCATCAATGCTAAAATAGTTGAAGCCAGACAAGTTTTCCATCCAATTATAACCATTATTCCCAGCAAGATCTGTACCCCGCCTAAAAAATAAATATAATTAGAGACTGCCATACCTTTGTAGAACATCGGGTACACCATATTTAACATTGGTCCATGACTAACAAATTTTAGAATACCAAATACCAGGAAAAATAAACCCAACCCCAACCTTAGCACAAAAAGACCATGATCACTTTTCTCCATTTTGACCTCCTTTTAATCAATAAAAAAATAAGTTGAAACAGTTAAGAATTTTATAGAATATACTCAATTTATAATAATTTCCTTCTATAACACATAAACAACAACTGTTACCGTAATTAAATTAAAGTAGGCGAGATGCTACCGAACACTTAGTTATAGTTGTAAAAAAATAATTATAAAGTTTTAAGAGGAGACAAATAAAAAAAAATATTCCTGTAAACTCTCCAATAGATAAATTATTCTTTGAAAAAATATAGAATAAAAATTAAAAAAGTAAAAACCAACTACAATTATGTCAGTTGGTTTTTACTTTTTTTTAATTTAATTTTCCTCTGACAAAAAGAACGGAGTTGAGCCCTTCACTCATATCCATAAGTTTATTGTAATATAAGATCTCATGATCTTTTTCAGGGAGGCTGAGGCCTATTAAAACTAAACTTGCCTCGGAGGAGTTTTCTTTTATTGTTTTGTTGATATTTTCCTTGCAAACTATAATCTCCACTTGGGCATCAACTCTTAAGGTTACAAGCATCTCAGCTAAAATAGTTTTTCTATAGACGACTTTATCTTCATTATCCACGACACTCAAAAGCCTTATTTTTGCACCCTCCCAATCATCATTCAAGGCGATCAGGTGGGCCATTGTTAACATAAGATTACCATTGTTTTCCAGACCTCTCCACCAAATATCAATAGAATTTTTTTCTTCGAAAAAATTTACATCTTCATTTTGACAAAATACTAAGGTGTTTTTGTTCAAATAATTAATTTTCCTCATAAATTCTACAAGAGGTTTGATATTTTCTTTATCCCTTGACATTCCCATGAGAACGGTATTTGGCTTGAGAAGCCCAATACCACTGGATTGTACAGTTTCGAGGAAAGTATCTGCCATATTTTCTCCTACGACTACTTCAGAAAAGGCTAAAATTTTATTTTCCTTCAGATAAGAATCTAAGTTTTCTCTGGCCTCTTTAATTTTGTCCTGCATCTCCTCTATATGTCCAAAAATAAATCTGACAAGAGTAATTATTCCGCGTCCCTTGGAAAAATGATTAGCCAAATAAATTAAATTACTTCTATTTTTTGGATTTCCAGAGAAAACAATGATATCAGGTTTCCAGTTTTTCTCCTGCTTTTTATTGAATCGAAGTCTTAAAAGACACATCCTGATAATAGATACCAATAGTCCATCTCTCAGATCTCCCCACGTACGAGTAATATTTTTTTTACTGATATAAAGGTAGATCATAAGAGTAAAACCAAGACATATAATCGTAGCTGTAAAATTGATTAAAAACATCACACTATAAGATCCAAATGCTCCTATTAAAGATATTACCCAATGAGTTTTAAAAGTCGGTCTGAAACTTGGGTTGCCAACTAATTTTTCCAGGGTCACAACCATATTTATAGCCCCATAGGTATTTAGAAAGAACATGGTGATAACAGGAGCCACAAAGTTTAGGTTGACCATTATTATAAATATAAACGCTATGATAAAACTTATAAAAGTAGCTATTCGAGGCTCGTTAGCTTTACCGCTTCCACGGCCTAAAATTGAAGGTAGAACTGAATCTTTAGCCAGAGCCTGCATAGTTCTCGGAGCCGCGATCATACTTCCCAGAGCAGAAGAAAGGGTCGCAGCCCAAATTCCGCCGATAATAAATACAGGAAAATTAACCTTACTTATAAGTACCAGCTTATTGCTGATGAGCTCCTCTGCCGGAATGTTGAATCCAAACCAAAATATCTGGAGTGTGTAGATTAAAAATGTAACTCCAATAGCATAAAATGTACCTTTGGGGATATTTTCTCTGGGATTGGTGAGATCTCCGGACATGCTGACCCCTGCCAGGATACCTGTTACTGCCGGGAAAAAAACAGCAAATGTCATCCAAAAATTACCGCTTTCCACATATGTTCCGAAAGACCTGGGGACATAGTCGTAACTGCCGGAACTAACAATTGTACCCAGTGAAAGGAGGATAAGGCAGAATATACCGTATTGCATCTTTACTGCAAGGTCTGCTCCAATACTGGAGATAACCCCTATTATTACCGTGACTCCCACAGAAAGTAAAAGTGTATTTATATCTGGAAATATAAGCTTAACGGATTCTATAAATCCCAGGATATAAAGGGATACCGATATTACCTGGGATAAATATAGAGGAATCCCGATACTCCCTCCTATTTCTAAACCAAGACTTCTTGAGATAAGAAAGTAAGCTCCTCCCCCCTTCACTTCCATATTAGTAGTGATACTGGCCATTGAAAAAGCAGTAGAGATAGTGATGATGTGAGCCAATACAACAATCCCCAGGGTTCCTAATATTCCTGCATTACCCACTATCCATCCAAACCTCAAATAAAAAATTACGCCAATTATTGTAAGGAAGGTAGGGAGAAAAACTCCATTAAATGTACCAAATCTTTTTTCCATATTTCCACCTCGTTATTTAAATTATAATAATCTTTTAGATACTACACTATATCTACTCCTTTTCAGACTATAATCCTATCAAGATTATTTTAAATACTGCTTAATGGAGGAAAGACGAGCATATGAGGTATATTTATACCGAGGTGATTAAATGAACTTAAAAAAAAATATATATTTAGTTAATTTTTTTACGGCAATTATCCCCATATTAATAATTTCAATGGCTACATATTTTATCTTTTCAGAAGAATTAGAGGAACTGGAAGAGGAAAAAATTGAATTCATTAGCCGAACTATAGAAAAATATCTAGATGAAAAAATATCAAATAGTCTTGAAATGCTCATTTATTTGGAAGAGGTTTATAAAAATGAAGACAATTATTTAGAGGCGATCCGTAATGGGGGCAGCGATAAAGAAAGAACCGATCATATGCTCCACCATATGGGGAAATTATCGACCTTAGAAAATACAGTTAAATTTATAGCCTACGGAACAGCTGAAAAACAAATATTTTTTGATAAAAACGCAGGAGATCAAAATCTGCCATCTGATTATGATCCTACCACAAGAACTTGGTATATAGGAGCGTTAAATTCAGAGGATTATTACCTGTCTGAAATCTTTATACATGTCGGGACAAAAGAGCCTGTAGTTACAATCTCTAAAAAGATAGAAGTAAACGGCAGAGTAGAGGGAGTGTTGACAGCCCTGCTGGACCTGTCTGTAATCTCAAAAACCTTATCGGAATATAAAATTGGAGAAAAAGGAAGTTTTTTTGTTTTAGATAAAAATAACAGGATGCTTATTGGCTCGGATAAGGATAAAGAAAAACTTAGTTATATAGCTGATATGGATTTAAATATCCATGAATTTAAAAAAAATACCCCCGAGGGGAAGGTAATATATCATATCTATAAGTTAAAAAAACTAGATGCAGTCTTAGTAGGAGTTGTTTTTGAAAAAGATCTTAATGCACCTCTCTACCGACTTAAAGATGTGGTGTTTATGATATTAGTGATAGTTATACTTATAATAAGCACTATATTGTTTATTTTCGGTAAATTTTTTGATAGATCCCTGGATAGATTATCCTGTATAGTTAACAGTATTTCCAGTGGGGATTATACCAAAAACATAGATAAATTGACTGAGATGATAGGGGAAAAAAGTGAATTAAAAATTATAAAAGATGCCATAAAAAACATGAACTATGAGATAGTGAAGAGGGAAACAGAATTAAAATACATATCTAAAACAGATCCACTGACTAAGATATATAATAGAAGAGCGATCATAAGTTTTATAGAGGTAGAAATTCAAAGATCAAAAAACTTTAAATCAGAATATACCCTGATAATGCTGGACTTGGATAAATTTAAGAGATTAAATGATAAATTCGGTCATTTGTTTGGAGATGAAGTTTTAAGGGAAGTCTGTAAAATAATATCATATAATATAAAAGACACGGATAAATTTGGAAGATATGGAGGGGAAGAATTTTTAATTTTACTTCCCGATACAGTATTGTCTGAAGGAATAATCATAGCCCAACGTTTGAGAAAAAAAATAGAAGAGATGAAATGGAAAAATGATGTTGTTGTTACAGCCAGTATGGGGGTTATAAGAAATATGAAAGCAGATACCCTGGATTTGACCTTGGAAAGAGTAGATAACCTGCTCTATAAGGCTAAAAATAACGGCAGAAACAGGGTAGAATATCAAAAGATATAAACCCTCTAACCATTTTGCAACTAATCTACACTAATCGATATACGAATATTAAATTTCTCTATCACTTAATAAAGAAATTTAAATGTATCTAATTTTATTAGTGAAAATTGGTGTTCATTGGTGGCTAAGTGATTGAAGAAAGTTAAAAAGCTAAAAAAGGAATAGGGCGACCTATTCCTTTTTTTCTGTAGATTATAATAAAAACTTTATTTACTCATCTCTTTAGATTTTTCCATACACTTTCTCATTCCAGAAATTACAGAAGATCTAAATCCTGTTTTTTCTAATTCTGCCACAGCTTCAATAGTTGTTCCTCCAGGGGAACATACCATATCTTTTAAGGCTCCCGGATGCATCCCGGTTTCTAAGACCATCTTAGCAGATCCCATCACTGCCTGAGAGGCAAATTTATATGCCTTATTTCTAGGCATCCCTGCTAAAACAGCAGCATCTGCCATGGCCTCTATAAACATAAATACATAGGCAGGAGCAGATCCGCTGACACCTATTACACTGTGGATAAGAGTTTCCGGAATCTCCTCCACCTCTCCAAATCCCTCTAAAATCTGCTTAGCTATAGCAGCTTCTTCAGATGTCACATTTTTATTTGGACTCATAGAGGTCATCCCTGAACCTACGAAGGCAGGTGTATTTGGCATTGTACGAATGATTTTAGCGTTATCTCCCAATCCCTTCTCAATGGCGGCAATGGTCACTCCTGCAGCTATGGATATGATTACCTTGGTATCATCTACGGCAGACCTTATATCGTCCATAACCAGGGGAAAGATATCAGGCTTAACAGCTACCAGGATCATCTCACTAGAATTCACCAGTTCAAGGGGAGTAGATGAAATATTTACCCCATATTTTTTCTTTAATTCATTTTGCCGCTCTTCATTTTTTTCAAAGACATAGATCTTATCACTATTATCGAAGGAATCTATAATCCCATTTAACATCGCTTCTCCCATATTTCCACAACCTATAAATCCAATCTTCTTATTCATCTGATTATCTCCTCTGTAAAATTTTATATTTAATTTTTTTATTATACCATAATCCGTCAAAGTTATCATGGCAGCATAATTCCGGGTATGCAGGAGCTCCTGCCGGTCTTTCTCCTTTTTCTCCTAAAATCAATTCTCCCTCACCTATATAAAGGGGCCGATTTTTTGTTTTATTATTGATTATATTACATCTTAAAGCAATTATAAACTTTTTATGGAGGAAATAAGTTTTTCTTTATTTATCGTATTTGTTTTATATTGATAGTGTGTTAAAATATAAAGAGGGAAATTAAAAAAAAGGAGTTACTATGAACAAAACTGTAGGGAATCGTATAAAAAAATTAAGAACTAAAAGAAAAATAACATTAAAAGATTTAAGTTTACTTTCAGATCTTTCAGTAGGGTTTTTATCTCAATTAGAAAGAGGAATGACCAGTATTGCAATCGATGATCTTGAAAAATTATCACAGATATTTGATGTTGATATAAGCTTCTTTTTTACTCATGCAGCAAATGAAAAGAGCTATGTGATGAAATCATATGAAAGAAGAGTTTCACCAATTGCCAGAGGGAATTCTATCCAATACTATCTTTCTAAAGTAATAGAGGACAAGCAGCTGCTTCCCAGACTCATTGAACTTTTACCGGGACAGAAAAACGCAGCATTAGAAAAGGAACATGAACATGAGGGGGAGGAATTTATATATGTGCTGGAAGGGATACTTACCCTTGTAGTGGATGGGGTAAAAACGGATTTATATCCAGAATATACTGCACATTATTTAACATCATCTCCCCATAACTGGATTAACAATACCAATAAGACAGTTAAATTTATTACTGTGAACACTCCTAATTTTTTAATAGATGCAGACGGAGAGTTGTTTTATAAAAACCCTAATAAGGAAATAAAAGAATAAAAAAATAAAAAAATCATCATAGATATATCTATGATGATTTTTTTATTTTCTAGGAAATTATACCCGTAAGGGGCATAATGCTATTAGTTTACTCCGTAACCACAGAATTTTGCGATAAAAATTGTAAAACCCTCGATTATGCCTATCTGGATGCAACGTCACGTTGCTTTATTATTCATCGAGTTTAACACTTACTGTAAAATTATCGATTAAATTTCCTACCGACAGGCTGCTGCTTGCTGAATCGATAGAGTCCAGAGAAAACCTGGTGACAGTCTGTCCTTCAGGAACCACATATTCCTGGGTATAGGTTACCCAGCCATCATTTCCGGTTGTCATGGTTTCTTGTAAATCCAGATCACCGCCAGAGCCTCCTACACTCAGAGCAGCAGTATCGGTCCCTGTTCTTCCCCTGTGACTGACAGACCACACCAAAGTGGTTCCGGGGATGGTGACAATGTCCTGATATAGAGAAGCAACCTGGTTTGCATTGAGTTCTAGAAAATAATCTCCTTCTACAGCATTAACCCCTTGGAAACCATCATTCCATACTTCTATCTGACCATCTGTAGCAGTAGTCTGCCAATGTTCAATCTCATCTTCATTAAAAAGACTCCATGTATTGACTGTCCTAGGCAGCGATTCAAAGCTTGGGTTATTTATATATTTCCCATTCTCATCCACTCCCATGGCTACAGTATTTCCTACATCTTCCAGATTTTGAAGATCTTCCAGGGTAACAAAACCTTCTCCTTTCCAGATTTCATAGACTGTATCATAGGTATATGCCCCGTTGGGAAGATTGGCATAGATCTCACCCTTGGTTCTATTATAAAACCATCCCCCTTGATTATCTCTGATTCCAACAACTCTATCGGTCTCACCATAAGACCCATTTTCAGATGAAAATGCTTCGGTAGAGTGTATGTCAAATTTATTCCGTAAATTATCATCGTTAACTAAGTCAGGGAATTCTTCGGAAAAGTTGCTGTCGATGGAGAGTTTTGATCTGATTAAACCTAATTTATGCTGCACCTTTGCAACCTTACCCTTAGCCAGCTCTTTTCTGAGCTTAGGTACAAGGGTTGTGGACAATAAGCCGATTATTCCTATGACAACCAATAATTCTATCATGGTAAAACCACGATTTTTTTTATATGAATCTGAAGAATGGGTGTTATCCATAATCTTACCTCCGTTAAATTTATTTCTTATCTTTTATGATAACATTTAAATAGTTATTGTATAAATTAAAAAAAACTACGTTTAACTAAATTTAAATAAAAATAACTAAAATTCAGCTAAAAAATATTATTATTTTATGGTTAAAACACAGAGAATATTATAAACAAACAAATATATGTCGTTGTTTAAAAGAGTACCGAACAAATGTTTATCCTTAAACAGGTTGAAATTCCTAGAAAAAGCTAGGTTAAAATAGATGTTATACCGAACAGAATTTTAATTTTATTGTTATCTACAAGGGTTTATTGATAAATGATACCATAATATATATTAATGTTTCACAGCAGTTAAATTACTTTTTTTAAGGGTAATCATGTGAAACTTCAATTATGAAGAAAAAAGAGGAGTGATCAATTATGAAAAAAAGTATTTTATTATTAATGATTTTATTGGTATTGGCCGGGTGTAAGAAGGAAGAAAATAAAAAAATAAAAATAGGTATCTCACAAATTGTAGAACATCAGGCTCTCGACAGTGCCCGTAGAGGTTTTGAAAAATCCCTTATGGACAGCGGACTAGACGTTGAGATTGAATTTCAAAATGCCCAGGGGGAGTTTGCTAATTCACAACTTATAGCTAATTCCTTTGTGAAAGATAAAAAAGATCTGATCTTAGGTATTTCTACACCAAGTGCACAGAGTGTTTATAATGCCACTAAAGAGATTCCGATTTTAGTTACAGCTGTTACAGACCTTGAGAGTGCAGGATTAACAGGAGATAATATTACAGGAACCAGTGATATGGCACCTGTACGAGAACAATTTCAAATTGCTAAAAAATTATTACCCAATTTAAAAAAAATAGGAGTTATATATAATACCAGTGAGCAAAATTCCCTTGTACTTATAAAAAAAGCTAGTCTCATAGCCCAGGAGCTCCAGATAGAACTTGTAGAAGTTGGTATAAGCTCTGTAAATGATATGTCCATGGCACTTGATACCATATTAACCAAAGTAGATGCATTGTATACACCTACAGATAATCTGGTGGTCTCTGCAACACCACTAATATTGGAAAAATCCAATGAACACAATATCCCGGTTATTGCATGTATAGAGGACCAGGTAAAGCAGGGAGCCCTTGTCACCGTGACCATTGACTATGAAAAACTGGGATATCAGACTGGTGAGATGGCTGTGAAAATATTAAAAGGTGAAGACATTAAAAATATTAAAGTTGAAACATTAAAAGATACCGATTTAATTATTAATAAGAAAAGTGCCGAAAAATATAATGTTGATCTGAAAAATATCGATAAACTAAAAAACGTCAAAATAATTTAACGAAAAAAAAGGAAGTGATTTCAAATGATACTAGGGACGTTGGAACAGAGTTTAATATTTGCATTTATGGTATTGGGACTTTATATTTCGTACAAGATACTGGATTTCCCGGATTTAACGGTAGATGGAAGTTTTTCCCTGGGGGCAAGTGTTGTTGCTGTTTCATTAGTTAATGGAATAGATCCAATAATTGCTATGATACTGGCATGTATCGCCGGGAGTTTAGCCGGGTTTATTACAGGATATATCCATGTAAAGTATAATATAACCAATTTATTATCCGGAATTATCGTTATGAGCGGGCTGTATAGTATTAATTTAAGGGTTATGGGAAGATCGAATATACCCCTATTTAATGCCAATACTATGTTCACGTCGGGAAACTCCCTTTTAAAAATCATTGTGCTGCTTATAGCTGTTAAGCTGATTTTAGATTTTATACTTAAAACAAAGTTTGGGTTTGCATTGAGGGCTATGGGAGACAATGAGGTTCTTCTTATTTCGTTAGGGATCAATGAAAAGAATATAAAGATAATAGGTCTTATGTTAGCTAACTCCCTGGTTGCGTTTTCCGGCGGAATACTGGCTCAATACCAGGGATTTTCAGATATTGGAATGGGAACCGGAACGATTATTACAGGACTTGCATCTATAATCATAGGAGAAAGTATATTTAAAGAAACAAAGTTTATCAACATGACCTTATTGGTTATATTAGGAAGTGTTATATATAAATTTATTATTTCAATCACCCTGACTATGGGGATGAACCCCGGGGATCTTAAACTTATTACTTCTATAATCGTAATTGCTATTATGGGGTCTAAAAACATTAAGAAGTTCAAAGGAGGTGCTAAACTTGCTTAAATTAAATAATTTAAATAAAAGTTTTATAAATAATCTTGGAATGACTAAAAATATTTTTACGGATCTTAATTTTCATATGAAAAAGGGAGATTTTGTTTCTGTAATCGGAAGTAATGGAGCCGGAAAATCCACTCTTTTTAACCTGATTATGGGTAATACGGAACTGGATCAGGGGGAAGTTATTATTTCCAACAAAAATATAACAAATTTTCCTAAACATAAAAGAAATAGTTTTATGTCTAAAGTATATCAAAACCCGTCTTTTGGAACATCTCCATCTATGACTGTATTTGAAAATTTATCCATGGCAGATAATAAGGGAGAGGTCTTTGGGTTAACTTTTGGATTGAATAAAAAAAGAAAAAACTTCTATAAAGAAACCTTAGCGGAGTTAGATCTCGGAATAGAAGAACAGTTAGATACCAAAGTTGGATCTTTATCGGGTGGGCAGAGACAGTGTCTGGCCCTCATCATGGCTACTTTAAAAAAACCAAAATTGCTGCTGCTGGATGAGCATACAGCGGCTCTTGATCCTAAGACCTCTAAAATAATCATGAATAAAACCAGTGACATAGTAAAAAAGGAAAAGATTGCAACTATAATGATAACTCATAATCTGCAGGATGCCATAGACTATGGGAACAGGCTTATTATGTTACACGAAGGAAATATAATACTGGATATTGAGGAAGAGGAAAAAAAGAGTTTAAGTGTGGAAAAACTCTTGAAGATATTTAATGAAAAACATCTAAAACTCAAAGATAATGAAGTCTTTATAGTATAGCCTTTCATGCTCCTTTCATGTTATAATCGTAAAAAGTATTTTTTTGGAGGGGCAATGAAAAAAATAAGAGTAACGGTGTCTGAAGATATATGGCGTCTTCTAAAAAAAGACATCGAGGAATTCGGTATTAATAATAATAAACTATGTAATTATATATTGGATAAATTGAAATATAAAAAAGAAATTGAAACTGGGAAATTAATGCAGAGCCAGGGCCGTCCGATAAAAAGAATAATTCAATTTGATTTAAATGTAGCTAACAAAGAAATTTACTACGATATTCTCCGGGAAAATAATGTTGAAATTGAAGCTGAATTTTTCAGAGAACTCTTTGAGACATACTCCTCACAGTTTAAATATATAAGAGAATTGTTTATATTTGAAGATAGGGTGAAATCCATATTGAACGGTATAAAAAATAAACAAAAAATCAAGATTAAATATAAAAAAAAGATCCTGAATGTTGAACCTTTTTTCATAAAAAGGGAGGAACAGGGAGACGAAAATTATTTATTCTGCTACAATGAAGATAAGAAAAAATATATAAATTATAAATTGAAAGAACTTGAGATTATAGAGGTGTTGGAAACAAAAATTAAAGGAAAAGATAAAAAATATATAGATAGTGTCAGGAAAAACTTCGATGCATTTCTAGGTGAATTTAATGAAATAAAAGTTAAACTCAGCGATGAAGGAAAGATTATGTTAAGGGGTCTTACCAACTATCGGCCTAAATTACTCAGAGAAAATGATAATATTTATATATTTTATACATCATTTGAAAACGCTAAACTCTATTTCAGGCAGTTCCTGGGGGAAGCTGAAATTTTGGAGCCTTTGGAGCTCCGGGAAGAGATGAAAAATGAATTTTTAGAAGCTTATAATATATATTCGAAAAAAGGCTGTTAAATACAGCCTTTTTTTATATACAAAAAATGGAAACAATACAGGTAACTGTAAAGAAATAGTTAAAAGCATTGTAAAAAAACTAAAAAAGAGTTAAAATATTTGTGATTAACCTAATAAAGAGTATTAAATAAAGACATATTTAAAAGGAAATAATATTATGA